>NZ_DAISHJ010000127.1:0-14840 GCF_036822615.1 Aggregatilinea sp.
CACCGCGCCGCGCGCACCGCTCCCGGCCCAGTCGCTTCCCAGCGAACCGGCGGAACGTCCGCAGATGCCGCCACGCCCGCTTCCCGGCGCGCCTCCTGGACGTTCTGGCAGCACACCGCCTGCGCCGGGAGGCACACGCCCACCGTTTGGCACGCAGCACAATCCTGACGACTCACCCTCGGGTGCCCCGCCTGCCCGTCCTGGTGGACCACCATCCGCGCCCGGCGCTCGCCCGCCAACCGGCACACAGCGCGGTCCCGGCGAATCAGTGCCCGGCGCACCCCCTGCGCGTCCTGGTAGCACACCGACTGCGCCGGGAGGCACACGCCCACCATTTGGCACGCCGCGCAACCCTGACGACTCACCCTCGGGTGCCCCGCCTGCCCGTCCTGGTGGACCTTTACCTGCACCGGGCGCACGACCCCCACTGGGCACGCCGCGCAGCCCCGGCGAAGCGCCTCCGGCTCGCCCTGGTGGTCCGCCTCCTGCACATGGTACGCGCCCGCCGCTGCCTTCCGGCGGACTGGGTACGCCCGATTCCGACACGCTGCGCCAACCCGCCCGTCCGAACCCGCCCGGCGGCAGACCGTTCAATTCGTCGCGCCCGGGCCCATTCTCGCGCGACGCGCAGCGGTCCAAGTTTGGGATTGGCGAAGATACGGGATTTGACAACGAGGATGACGTCGATGATCTGGATGACGATCTCGACGACGATGACGAACTGGAATACGTTGATTTCGACGACGTTTAGCCCGACTGGGACGATTCCTGCGACGGCGCAGATTCCGCCGTTTCATCCTCTGGGGGCGTGTTGAGCAGCTTCTTTGTGCGCCGCCCCAACACGGCGAACCCCGTCACAATCACGCCCGTCATCACCAGCAGGGCGATCAATTTGAACAGGCGGCTGGCCGTGATCAGGGCCAACCCGCCGAACAGCGTGCAGAACGCGTAGTAGCCGAGCACGATCTGCCGCTGCGACAGGCCGAGATCGAGCAGCCGGTAATGCACGTGCCCCCGGTCGCCCTTCATCGGATCGCCGCCCGTCGAGGCCCGGCGCACAATCTGCCACACCACGTCCAGCAGCGGCAGGCCCATCACCAGCAGCACCGTCGCCATCTTCGCGCCGCCGATGATGCTCAGCACGCCAATGGTATAACCGAGGAACAGCGCGCCGTTCGATCCCATGAAGATCCGCGCTGGATGGAAGTTATAGGGCAGAAATCCGAGCGTCGCACCCAGCAGCGCCAGCGGCAGCAGACTCACGCTCACCTGATCGAGCCGGAACGCCGCATGGATGAACATCATCAGCGAGGCCACACCGCACACACCCGCCGCTAACCCATCCACGCCATCCAGCCAGTTGACGGTGTTCATCATGAAGCCCAGCCAGAGCAGCGTGAGCGTCACGGTGACCGCGTAGGGCCACTCCGGTGTGGAGTGGCCGGTCAGCGGATTATTGAAGCGCTCGATGAAGATCAGGAACAGGACGGCGATGGCCGCCGCGATCAACTGCGCGACGTACTGCGGCAGCGCGCCAAATTCGTAGCGGTCATCCAGAATGCCAAACACGAACAAAAACGCGCCGCCCAGCAGCAGCCCAGCCAGCCGGACGATTTCTTTATCGTCGGTGCGCACCACGGGCAGAAATTGGGCGATAATCACGGCGATCGTGAACGCGGCGTACATCCCCAACCCGCCGAACTTCGACATCGTCTTGTCGTGATCGTGCCGCCCGCGCGGATCGTCCACGATATGCCAGCGCCACCCCAGGCGTTCCGCCAGCGGGGTCAGCGCAAAGGCGATCAGGAATGCAGCCGCAAACACCACCACAAACGAAAAAATATGATTAGCTGGCATACGCCCTCAATACCTGCGGTCCAGGGGCAACCCCCTGCCCGCCGTGCAACCACACAACCTACCCGAGCAGACTCTATGCCGTCCCGAACTGACGGTCGCCCGCGTCGCCCAGGCCGGGCACGATAAAGCCGCGCTCGTTCAGATGCTCATCGATCGCGGCAAGATGAATCGGCACGTCAGGGTGCGCCGCCTGCACAACGCTCAGCCCTTCCGGCGCGGCGATCAGGCCCACGAACTTGATCCGCTTGACGCCCCATTCCTTCAGCACGTCGATCGCTGCTGTCGCCGATCCGCCTGTCGCCAGCATCGGATCGAGGATCAGGCACACCTGCACGGTCGGTTCTACGGGCAGCTTGTTGTAATACGATACTGGGCGCAGCGTCTTTTCGTCGCGGTACAGGCCCAGATGCCACACCTGCGCACCGGGAAGCATCTCATGGAACCCGTCCACCATGCCCAGGCCCGCGCGCAAAATGGGGACCAGCCCAATTTCTTCGCGCAGATGATGGCCGGGCGCGGTCGCCAACGGCGTTTCGACCGGCACATCATCCAGATCGAGATCGGCGGTCGCTTCGTAGCCGAGCAAAATACCCAGCTCGCGGATCAATTCGCGGAACTTTTTATGCTCGGTTTTGACACTGCGCAGCAGCGTAAGCTTGTGTTTGACGAGGGGATGGGTCGAGACAAAAACGTTATTCATCGGGCCTCCCGGGGAACGTAAGCGCGCTCAGAATTGTAACCCTGCTCCGCCGCCTGTCAACGGCGCATTCCTGACAGAACGCTGTCGCTCATGTACTATTATGCGCACCGCTAACAATCTCCTAACATTGCGCTGCGCCGGAGGTTCTTGGACGATCGTCCCGCCTCCGGTATACTTCTAGCATAAATGTTCGAGCAAGGATAAATCCCCATGACTGACGCCAGCCGCATGGTCAGCGGCAAAAAACGCCCCGACGATCGCATCGACGCTGCCATGCGCCCGACCCGCCTGGACGAAATGACCGGGCAGGAACGTCTGGTCGAAAATCTGCGCATCCTGATCGAAGCGGCCAAAGCGCGTCACGAGCCGCTCGATCACATCCTGCTCTACGGTCCGCCCGGCCTGGGCAAAACCACCTTCGCGCACGTCATCTCCAACGAGATGGAAGTAAACATCCGCATCACGGCGGGCCCCTCCATCGAACGCGCGGGCGACCTCGCCGCGATTCTGACGCACCTGCGCGAAGGCGACGTGCTGTTCATCGACGAGATTCACCGCCTGGGCCGCGCCGTCGAAGAAGTCCTTTACCCTGCGATGGAAGATTTTGCGCTGGACATCGTGATCGGCAAGGGCCCCTCGGCCAAAAATGTACGCCTCAACCTGCCGCGCTTCACCGTCATCGGCGCGACGACGCGGTTAGCGCTTCTGACCGCCCCTCTGCGCTCTCGCTTCGGCGCGGTCTACCGTCTCGACTTTTACAGCATCGAGGCCATGCAGGACATCGTGGTACGCGCGGCGGGCCTGCTCAAAGTTCCGATCGACAGCGACGGTACGCACGAGATCGCCAAGCGCGCGCGCGGCACGCCCCGCGTGGCGCTGCGCCTGCTGAAACGCGTCCGCGACTATGCCGAGGTGCGTGCGGACGGCGAAATCACCGAGCAGGTGGCGGGCGAAGCGCTCGATCTGTTGGAAATCGATCCGCTCGGCTTGGACGATATCGATCGACGCGTACTTCATGCTATTATTGAGAAGTTCGACGGCGGGCCGGTGGGACTAGACACCATCGCCGCGTCGATCAGCGAGGAACCGGATACGATCATGGACGTCTATGAACCGTATCTGCTCCAGCTTGGTTTTTTGGAACGCACGCCGCGCGGGCGCACTGCAACGCGGCTGGCATATGAGCATCTAAAGATCAGGCGTCCCCAGCGCCAGGAGCCGCTGTTCTAGCTGCTTGCACATAAGGACACGGTTTAGGATGTCAGACCTCAGTTCAATTGGCCGCTTGATTGTCGTGCTTGGCGTCGTACTGGTTGCGTTGGGACTTGTGTTTACCGTGCTGGGGCGTGTCCCGTTTCTGCGCGATCTCGGTCACATGCCGGGCGATATTCATATCGAGGGCCGGAACTTCACCTGCTTCGCACCGATCGTCAGTATGATCATCATCAGTGTTCTGCTCACTATTGTCCTCAATGTTATCTTGCGCCTGCTGAGTCGTTAACCCATGCATCTTTCTGATTTCGATTACAATCTGCCCCCCGAACGCATCGCGCAGACGCCCATCGAGCCGCGCGATGCGTCACGTTTGCTGGTGCTCCACCGCGACACCGGCGAGATCGAACACCGCGCCTTCCGCGATTTGAGCGAGTACCTCTCGCCCGGAGACGTGCTGCTGCTCAACCAGACCCGCGTGATTCCCGCGCGCCTGCCCGCACACAAGGTCCCGACGGGCGGCGCAGCGGAAATTCTGCTGCTGCGCCCGCTCGACGATCGCCGCTGGGTTGCGATTGTGGGCGGCAAACGCATTCAAACCGGCACGCAGCTCGTCGTTGGCCGCGAAGATGGCGATCATCTCACCGCGACGATCATCGAGGAGCAAGAGGAAAACCAGCGTATCGTGGAATTCAATGCGCCCATCCAGCCCTATCTGGACGAACTGGGCGAAACGCCGCTGCCGCCGTACATCACTACCCCGCTGGCCGATCCCAACCGTTACCAGACCGTGTTCGCACGCGAAGACGGCTCCGCCGCCGCACCGACCGCCGGGCTGCACTTCACCCCGGATATGCTGGTCGATCTGAAGCGCCAGGGGATTGAGTTCGCCTACTGCACGCTGCACATCGGCCTGGATACGTTCGCCCCGGTCCGCGAGGACGACATCACGCAGCACAAGATCCACCGCGAGCGCAGCATACTGCTGCCCGAAGACGCGCAAATCATCAATCAGGCCAAGCTGCGTGGCAATCGTGTGGTTGCCGTGGGCACGACCAGCGTCCGCACGCTCGAAACCGCCGCGATCCGCTCCGCAGCCTACGGCACGCCGTACAACGACGCCAACAGCGTTCAGGCCACGCTGGCGTCGCTGGCGTATAACACGTGTCCGTGGCGGCCCGTCATCGCCATCGACGAAGAAACGGACCTGTACATCATCCCCGGCTACCGCTTCCGCGCCGTGGACGTCATGCTGACGAATTTTCACCTGCCCCGCTCGACCCTGCTCATGCTCGTCAGCGCGTTCGCTGGCCGCGAACAAATTCTGCGCGCCTACGAAGACGCCATCCAGCGCGAATATCGTTTCTACAGCCTCGGGGATGCTTGCCTGCTGGTTTAAGCTCCCTCAGGCTGGCACGACGTGTTACAATAATCCGTCCGGCGGTGCGCTGCCGCCGGACCTACTGGTATCCGCGACGGATTGGAGATGAGCATGCAGGACGATCACGTGATCCCCGAAGCACACTACCGTGAAGCCGCCGACTACATCCGCAGCCACACCCGGCAGCAGCCGACCATTGGGCTTGTTTTGGGATCGGGCCTCGGCCCGCTGATCGAGGCCATCGAAGCACCGGACGTCATCGATTACGCCGATATCCCCCACTGGCCGCACAGCACGGTCCAGGGCCATGCGGGACGTCTGGTGATCGGCCAGCTTGAGGGCCGCACGGTCGTGGCGATGCAGGGCCGCATTCACTTCTACGAAGGCTACACGATGGCGCAGGTGACGCTGCCCGTTCGCGTCATGAAGCTGTTGGGGGTTGATACGGTCATCCTGACGAATGCGGCGGGCGGCCTTAACCCGGCCTTCTCAACCGGCGACATCATGCTCATCAACGATCACATCAACCTGCCCGGCATCACCGGAACCAATCCGTTGATCGGCCCGAACCTTGAATCGTTCGGACCCCGGTTTTCGATCCACACGCGCATGTACAATCCCGCGTTGGGCAAGCTAGCGCACCGTGTCGCGGGGGCGAACAACCTCACCCTGCGCGATGGCATCTACGTGTCGCTTTCCGGCCCCACGTTCGAAACACCTGCGGAAGTACGGATGCTGCGGCTGCTCGGCGGCGACTCGGTCGGCATGTCCACCGCACCGGAAGCCCTGGTTGCATATCACACCGGAATGCGCGTGCTGGGCCTCTCGACTATCACCAACATGTCCATCGACAGCACCGAAACGCAGGAAAAAGTCAGCCACGAAGACGTGCTGCGCCTGGGCCGCCAGATCGTGCCGAATCTCACCTTGCTGCTGCGAGGTATCCTGCGTGATATGCCGCCGTTCGATCCCGAGGAGATGGAAAACGGTCCGCACGCATGAACAGTCTGGTCTTTTTTGTCGAAACGATTTCGTCCGGCCTGTACATTTTGTGCGCGGCGGGCATTCTCTGGATGGGCGCGCGTCTGCTGCGCGCCCGGCGCGATTTAGCGCTGGCCCAGTTCAAGCTGGAGCGTGAGCAGGCATTGGTACGCCGCGCCAGCGCGATCACGCTCGGCGGGCTGCTGGTCGAGATGCTGCTGAGCGTGTGGGCAATCAGCGTGTTCATCGCACCGGAGATGCGCGATCTACGGGTCGGCGGCGGTACAACGTCCGACATCGCGGCGGAACGTTTCGTGACCAGCACGCCCGCCGCCAATGCGCCGCTCTCGTTGAACACCACGCCGCAGAGCGGATCCGGTTCCGACGAAATTTTCGCCACGCCTGCCCCCACCGCAACCCTGGTCGGCACGATCATGCCCGATGCGGGGGATATCGTGGGCTGCCCCGCCGATTCAGCCAACATCGAAATTCCGGCCAACGGGCAGTTGATCTTCGAATCAACCACGGTCATCGGAACCGCGTCGATCTCCAACTTCGCGTTCTATCGCTTTGAAATCAAACAGGACGTGACGGGCGCTGAGTTCGCGCCCATTGGGGATTACGACCAGCCAGTGACCAACGGGCCGCTGGGAGACATCTCGCCGCTGAACTTCGCGCCGGGCCGCTATCGTTTCCGCGTGACCGTTTTCGATAATACGCAGTGGATGCGCGCCCTGTGCGAGATCACGATCTTCATCGGAGAGCCGGAGCCTACGCCGACCTCCGTCGTGCCCACGACCGATCCGTCGGAAGGCATCATCACCGTCCCAACGCCAACGCCCTGAGCCGCCTCAGCGCAGCCCTGCCCGGCGGCGCTCAAGGTAATACTGTTCGGGCGTGTCGATGTCGCGCAGGATCGAGTCGGTATTGACTTCAAGGTGCGCCGTGACGTCGGGATGCTGGCGGATCACATCGCGCGGCGCGCCGCTTTCGAGCGCCAGAATTTCCGGCCAGAAGCGCCGCCCGATCAGGATCGGGTGACCGCGATCACCGCGATATTCGGGCACGACGATCTCGCCCTTGCCTTCACTGTACGCCGCCAGCACTTTGAGGATCACGCGCGGATCGAGCGTCGGCTGGTCGCCCAGAACCACCAAGCACGCCGAAACGGACGCGGGCAGCGCGTTCAGCCCGGCCTGCAGTGAGGACAGCATCTCGCCTTCGGCATAACGCGGATTGTGCACGGTTACGACGGGTTGGCGTAAAAGCGCCTGCGCGACGCCCTCGGCCTGGAACCCCGTCACGACCACAACGTCCTGTATGCGCGCCGTGATCAGGCGGCTGACCACCGCTTCGATCACGGTCCGGTTATTGTCCCACGGCAGCAGCGCCTTCGAGCGGCCCATACGCGTCGAAAGCCCTGCGGCCAGGACGACCGCCGCCACCCGGCGCTGGACCTCGTGCACCGGCTCGGCCTTGCCCTTCATCTCGCCCATAACGACCGCCTCTACACGCTCCGAACGCAGCACCAACTGCGCGACGCGACGCGCGCGCGTGCGCGTCAATCCGCTGGCCGGAACTTTATTCAGCAGCGGCACGATCCGCATATTTTCGGGGATGTTGCGCAGCCCCAATTCCGAATCACGGATTGCCACCGCCATCCACGGCGGGATCAGCGGCTCGCCGTCAGGAAAACCGTACCGCTCCTGGATGCGTGTCGCATTATAAACGTGCTGCTCGTCCAGCGGCTGGCCCAACGCGTCGATGCCCGCCACCGGCACGACCAGCGACGTATCACTTGGGAGGACCGGTTCATGATCGTAGGGGACCTTGAACGACAGACGCCGCGCGCCGTCCGCTTCGATCAAGATCACATCCGAGTCCACCGTGTCCAACAAACCGGGGATAACATCGGGGTGCAGCCCGGCAATCCGGCCCTTGCGCCGGTTATCGGACCCGTAGAGGAACACGAAGCCGTGCTGCGTCAGCCACTGCCGGATCATCTCGGGGGTCACGTTCGCCGTCAGTTGGACGGCCAGCGGCGCAGCTTTGACCTCCTCACGCGCAATGCGCGTGGTCGTCGTCGCCAGGACGCGCCAGCCGTCTTCGTGCAGCTCGCGCGCAAGGCGAAACAGGGCCGACGTTTTGCCGCCGGCCCCCACGAATGCCACCACATCTCCCCGCTGTACGCGGAGCGCTTCTTTCAGTCGCATAGGCACCGCCTCGCACTCTAACTCAGGTGTTGCTGCGGGCACTTGCAGCAATGCTGCCTGCGCCCATGCGTCCGGGGGTACGTGTTCAGATGACGCCCAACCCATGCGTCCGCATGTGGGTCACCACGCGGTCCGGGAGCAGCGGGATCTGGTCGATCCATACGCCGGTCGCATCGTGAATGGCCGCGGTGATCGCAGGCGCGAACGAGATAAACGGCATCTCGGCCATGCCACGCGCGCCCCACGGCCCTTCCGGATCCCCATATTCAAAGATCACGGACTTCACCTCACGCGGGATATCCCAGATCGTCGGAATGAGATACGTGGACAGATAGGGATTTAACACCTTTCCATCCTTCGTGACCAGATTTTCCATCACCGCATAGCCCAGTGCCTGCACAACCGCGCCTTCGACCTGTCCCTCAACCAGCATCGGATTCAGGGCCTTGCCGACATCGTGTGCCGACACCACGCGCACCACCTCAACGAAGCCGGTCTCAACGTCCACTTCGACTTCCACAAACTGCGCCATGTAGCCGTAAGAAAAATTCGGCTTGCATTCGCCGGTTTCGGGATCGAGCGGGGTTGTGGCGGGAGGACGGTACTGGTACGTGGCGAACGCGGGCCGCTCCTCGTCTTGCCACTTCTTGAGCGCCATTTCTGCTGCGCCCTTGATCGCATTCCCGGCCATGAACGTCATGCGCGACGCGGACGAGCTGCCCGATGTCCCGTTCGTGGCGGTGTCGTGGCCCAGCAGCTCGACCATTTCCACCGGCACACCGATCACTTCGGCAGCCATCTGCACGAAGATGGTGTGCGCGCCCTGCCCGACGTCCGCGCCCGCCTGGTGCACCACGACGCGCTCGATCTGGCCGTCGCCGTGAATTTCGACGGTGGCCCAGTTTTGCTCAGGCGCGCCAAAACTGAACCCGATGTTCTTGAAGCCCATCGCCACGCCGACTCCTCGCCGCTTCGAGCCGTCGAGCGGCTGCGCGACCGGGCGCTTCTGCCAGGTCGCGCCAACGCGATCCCAGTAGTCGCTTTCCAACGCGCCGTTTTCCAGCACGCGGTCCATCGTGACGCCGGGCGGGAACGGCGTGCCCGTGCAAAAGATCGCGCCTTCACGCAGCACGTTCTTCAGGCGCAGCTCGATCGGGTCCATGCCCAACAGCTCCGCCAGCTTATTCATCTGGTTTTCTGCGGCAAAAGCCCCCTGCGGGCCGCCGAAGCCGCGAAATGCGCCGGTCGGGATATTGTTCGTGTAAACGCCGAACGAGTCCACTTTAACGTTCGGGATTTCGTACGGTCCAACGACCATCAGGTTGGCGTTGCCAAGCACCTTCGGCGTGGTGTAGGCATATGCGCCCGCGTCCGCGATCACCGTCGCCTCAGCGGCCACCACCCTGCCCTCACGCGTCGCGCCCCACTTGGTGCGCAAGATCATCGGGTGACGCTTGTGATGGCCAACGATCGACTCTTCGCGGCTCCAGATGATCTTCACCGGGCGTTCCAGCTTCCACGACGCCAGCGCCAGGATGATCTGGACCGACATATCCTCGCGTCCGCCAAACGCCCCGCCGATCGCCGGGTAGATGATGCGCACCTGGTCAAGCGGCAAACCCAACGCATGCGCGACCTGTTCCTGGTCTTCGTGGACCCACTGCCCCGCGACCACGACCGTCACGCGGCCTTCTTCGTCGAGATAACCCAGGCCCGCTTCCGGCTGGAGGTAGGCGTGCTCCTGGTAGCCGGTGCGATATTCGCCCTCGACAATCACCTCGGCCTGTGCCCAGCCCGCCGCCATATCACCGTGACGGATCCGGTGATGCGTCAGGATGTTGTTCTTCACGCTCGCATGAAGCTGCGGCGCGCCATCCTTCATCGCCTCCTCGACATCCGTCACGATGGGCAGATCTTCGTACGTGATGTCAATCAGCTTGACCGCCTCAGCAGCGATCTTTTCGGTTTCTGCAACAACCACGGCAACGTAGTCGCTGACGCAGCGCACAATATCCCCGTCGGGCTTGGCACTGCCAGGACCGCACAGCACCGGCTGGTCGAAAATGCCCAGTCCATACTCGTTGACCGGCACGTCTTTAGCGGTATACACAGCGATCACGCCCGGATAGGCTTCGGCGCGGCTGGTACCAATGGCTGTGACGCGGGCATGGACGCGGTCGGTAAAGCGGACCTTCATCCACAACTGCCCCTCAAGATCGATATCGCCGGGATAGGGCGTTTCGCCCGTGACTTTCCCCACGGCGTCGATCCGGTGAATGCTCTGCCCCAGAATAAAATTCTTCTGATCCACGCTGATAACTCCTCGCGCACGATTCGAAAGGGAACTCAGTACGGTCGGTCTTCCTTTTTACGCTGCGCTTCTCGCTTTTTCAGGCGCTGTTTCGCCTCTTTTTGCGCTTTGCGCTGCGCCTTTGCGACGGCTTTCGTATCCCGAGGGTGCGGTCCCATCATATCGAAGGTTTCCTTCGC
Organism: Aggregatilinea sp.; assembly: GCF_036822615.1. NCBI lineage: Bacteria > Bacillati > Chloroflexota > Anaerolineae > Aggregatilineales > Aggregatilineaceae > Aggregatilinea > Aggregatilinea sp. The sequence continues at coordinate 10,835 of NZ_DAISHJ010000127.1, forward strand.
CGGATCCTTCCCCACGAACAGCGCCACAATAAAGGATGACAGGCCGAGCAGCAGCAGCCACACCAGCCCCGTGAAGATATATTCCACGCTGTTTTCGCCATAATCGCGGCGAAGCTGGGCAAACTGGGTGCCGATCTTCGGGCTTTGCTCCGTGAGCAGATCGACCAATGGCGGCGCGATAACATACGCTATCGCCGCAAAACAGACTGCCAAGAGCAAACCGATGACCGGCAGCAGCGGTCGCCCTTTGCGCTTCGGCTGGGACTGTCGAGGAGTATAATTCGTCATGGGAACCTCTTCACTTTCAAGCGCAGTTAGCGATCACTTTCGGCCAGTTCTTGTTGTGCCGCTTTTTCAAATGCTTCCACGATCTTGTAGTACCCGGTGCAGCGGCACAGGTTGCCCGTGACGCTTTGCTCGATCTGCTCGCGCGACGGATGCGGATGTTCCTCCAGCAGCTTTGCGCCCGCCATCAGGAAGCCCGGCGTGCAGTAACCGCACTGCACCGCGCCCGTGTCGATGAACGCCTGCTGGATCGGGTGCAGGTCCCCGTTCTGGGCCAACCCTTCGACCGTGACGATGTCGGCGCCATGCGCGCGCGGCGCAGGAACCATGCACGCCATCACAGCCATGCCGTCCACGTACACCGTGCACGCGCCGCACTCACCCTCGGCGCAGCCTTCTTTGGTGCCGGGCAGCCCGATATCTTCGCGCAGGAAGCGCAGCAGCGTCTTGTCGATCCCGCCCGTGCGCGAATAAGTTTGCCCGTTGACCGTGGTGACGATCGTGTCCGCCGCGTCATCCTCGTGCCGGACCATCGCGGGCAGTGTCTCGTGAACGTGCCCGTCGCCAGCGCCCCACAGCATCGCCGGATCTTCCGGCCAGCCTTCACGTTCCGCGCCGTCACGCAGCGCTCGCAGCGCCCGCGCCGCCAGGACGCGGCACATCTCCGAGCGATACGCCGCAGTGCTGCGCACGTCGTCGATCGGTTTGGGCGTTTCAGCCACCAGCCGCGCCGCTTCGCGGATCGTTTCGTCAGTCAGGGCCTTGCCCTGGAGGTATTCCTCGGCCAGCGGCGCGCGAATGATCGTCGTCGCCACGCTGCCCAGCGTGATGCGCGCATTGGTGATCGTGTCCCCGTCCATTCCGACGATCACGGTAATGTTCACCACCGAAATCGCCTGGGCGCGGCGCAGCCCAAGTTTCAGGAAGATTCCGCGCTCGTTGGCCGCCAGCATCGGGAACGTAATGCCCGTCAGCAACTCGTCCGGTTCCATGACGGTGCGGCGCACGCCCTGGTAAAACGCAGGGAACTCCACCGTCCGTTCGCCGCGCACCGAGCTCAGCGTAACGGATGCGCCCAACGCCCACAGCGGCGTGATCGTGTCGTTTGCCGGACTGGCCGTGATCACGTTACCCGCGACCGTGCCCCGGTTACGGATCTGCGGCGCGCCCACGGACCACGCGGCCTGCGCCAGCGGCAGCGCCCGCGCCACGATATCCGCATGGTGCACCACATGATTATGGGTCACCAGCGGCCCCAGGCGAATCGAGTCGCTGTGCACTGTGATCTCGTCCAGGCCGGGCACGCGTGTGATGTCGATCAGGGTGTCGACCCCCGCGCGCTGGCCTCGCTCCAGTTCCAGGATCAAGTCGGTCGCCCCGGACACGACACGCGCCTGCGCGCCATACTGTGCCAGCAGGTCGAGGGCCTCTCCGATGGATGTAACGCTATAGTAGTTTCGCCACATAGTCCTTCTACCGTTTGAGAAGCTGTATAGGATGTGTTTTCGATGCGGCGTGCCGTCCTACCAGGGCCTACCGCTTAAGTTCCACTATCCGGTTGTCCCAGGTCGAGCAGCGTCACCGGATTGATGTTGACGACCACCGTGCGGTAAAAGACGGTTTGGATCGTCTGCCGCCGGTCCCAGGTATCGACGTGGCCGTGCAGCAAGTAGCGGGGCCGCGCCCAGCGCATCAGGTAGTGAAATGCTTTAAAGCCGCGGTGTGCGCGGTCTTCGGGGATATCATGGATGCCACGCGGCGGCGAATGCACCACGAACGCATCGATCCCGTACCCACGCACCGACTCCGACACGAGCAGGCGCGGCATCATCCACACCACTCGTGCAAACATCTCTCGTTCCGTATACTGCACTGGCCCTTGATTATAACGAATTGATCCTTCAAGGCCAGCGAATGAGAAGTCTTTGAACGTCAAAATTCGACCGTGCAGATTGTCGCCCCCCGGGTGGCCGGGTTGATAACTTCCATCGTGGTTGCCCCGTACGAAGTACAGCGGCAGGCACAAAATTGAGCTGATAAAATCCAGATAACTGGCAGGCATGTCGCCGCAGCTCACCACCAGGGTCGCCTCATCGTACGACCGCCCCAGATACTCAGCATCCTGCATTTGTGGCAGGACCACGTCGCTGACGGCAAGGATCTTCACGGTCGCACTTTCACAAAGGCAGATGCGTGCGGCATCTCAATCCAGCGGCTTTCCAGCCAAACGTCTAGGCTCACGACTCACCTTCTCCAATAACAACTTCGCCTATCATAACGCGCCCATCTCCGGCGCTGTATTCGCTTTGCACCGCATACCGCTCACCGCTGCGCGCGTCGTACAGCCCCACCGCGACGGTATATGTCCCGGCAGGCAAATCCGCGGGCAGCGTGACAGTATGCGTATCGTCCAGCACGCCCGGCAGCCAGTTCGCGGGCGGCAGCACACCGCCCATTGGGCGCTCCACGATCTGCGCGACCGGCGGTGCATCGAGATCGTCGTACAGGTGCACGAACACGATACCATCCCCGCTGACAGGGGCAGTTTCGCGCCATGTGAGCCGGACCTGTACTGCATCTGGCTCCTGCTCGACCGACGCATCCAGCAGCGCGATCTGCCCCGCCGGGCCAAACGTCGCCAGCGACGTTCCAGCGTCTTCCGGCGCACCGGGATACGCGCCCTGGTACGCCCAGTGATAATACGGCATATACGCGTCCTGCGCCGGATCGGTGATCTCCGCTTCGATCCGCACATGGGTCTCCGCGCCGGTAACCAGATCACCCGGAATCAAGTGTACCACTTCCAGCCAATGACCGGGTACGCCCGGCTGGACGCGCGGCGTAACAGCCTCGTCGTTGACGGTGATCCGCAGCGGCACGCTCGTCCGCCCATGCACGCGTGTCACTAACAGCAGATCCTCGCCGGGCCGCGTTTGCAGCGTGAACGACTCGCCGCCCGTCAACACGCGTCCGCCATCCGTCGCCCAACAGCCGCCCTCGTCCAGCCCGCACGCCAGATATGGCTGGTGGTAGACCTCGGTCACGAAGCCCGGCGGCGTCTCGCCTTGCCACCATTCGTACCCGTGCGCGGCTTCGCTGTCTAGGTTCGCCACGTCGATCTGGTCCACGAGATCGAATCCGTCCAGGTAAGCGAGCGTCGTCGCCTGTGCGACGAATTCCTCCGCGCGCGTATTGGACCAGTCCGCTGCATATACGGCCTGATAGCCCGTCGCGGCAGCGACGTTATGCGGCGGCAGATTGACGGAGAATTCGGCCAGCGTGTCGCCAAATACGCCCGCGTCCAGCAGGTAGCGCAGCCCCTGCACGTCGGGATAAATCGCAAAGTAGTCGGGCCGGTACGCGCTGGGCGCCATGTGCTCGTACACCGCGCCGGGGCCCTGCCGCCATGCCGCCGCCGGGCCGGGTGTCGTCAGCCCAACGACATCGTACAGGGCGTGATCGCCGAAATAGCGCACCACCCCAACATCGTGCACGCCGATACGCGCATCTGCGGGTAAGTTCGCGGCGGTCCATTCCGCCATCGGAACCTGCTGGTCGCGCACGACCGTCACGTTTTCCGCGTAATTACCCGCGAACGTGATCGTCGTCAGCAGCGCGGGCGCAAGGATCAGCGCAGGCAGCGCCCACTCCGCCCACCGTGCGAGGCCGCGCCGCGCCAGCGCGTCGGCTACCGCGCCGGATGCCCAGGCCGCCGCCGGGA
>NZ_DAISHJ010000128.1:0-14754 GCF_036822615.1 Aggregatilinea sp.
CTCGTGGTGGGGGACTACGTGCTCGCGTTCGAAAAGAGCGGGGTCGAGGAGGTGGTGACGGTGATCGGCGGCTGGCTGTTTGCGGTGCTGGTGCTGGCGGCGCTGCTGGTGGGCGGCTGGGAATACGTGCAGCTCATGCGCAAAACCGGCGTGCACGTACCGCCGTCGCTGACCTACGGCCTGATCGCGCTGGCAGTGGGCACGATCTGGTTCGAGCGGCCCGCGCTGCGCGCGCCGGGCGTGGCCCTGCTGCTGATGGCGGCGGCGTTTTACATGATCGCGGCCTTCGAGCGGGGCGATACGCAGCCGGTCACGGGGGCGGCGCTGGCGATGTTCGGCGGGTTTTACATCGGCTGGCTGGGCAGCACACTGCTGGCCGTGCGTATGCTGGACGACGGCGCGGCGCTGACGGTGTTCATTTACGGCGCGGTGATGATCTCGGACACGGCGGCCTATTTCGTCGGACGCACGCTGGGCAAGCACCACATGTCGCCGCACGTCAGCCCCAAGAAAACGTGGGAAGGCTACGCGGGCAGCGTCGCGGGCGGGCTGCTGTTCGGGCTGGTGGCGGCATGGCTGCTGGACATCCACGGGCTGACGATGGGGCACGGCGCGCTGATCGGCCTGCTGATCGGGGTGTTGGGCACGGTGGGCGATCTGGCTGAATCGGTGATCAAGCGGCAGGTGAGCGCGAAAGATTCGAGCCACCTCATTCCGGGGCACGGGGGCCTGTTGGACCGCCTGGATTCGGTGCTGATCTCTTTCGCCATCGGTTATTATTATCTGATCTGGTTTGTAACTTAGGGCCAAGATCGTTTGACCCTGCCCACACAGTGTGATATATTTGCAGTAAGTTGTTAGATGTTGACGAACCTACTCCCGTCTGCGTACCCACAACTTGTCTTTACAAATCCATTTTCCAAACCTAGTATCGCCTGCCCACGGTGCGAATCACCGATGCGGTATTCCCCTGGTTGGCATTGATGTCATCTCATGACTCCTAACGTAACCCCTAGATCTCGTATGCGACTCACGCAGGATGCCGTGACGCTCTTTCTGGTGGAGACTTCCAGATGGATATAGCAGAACTCGAAACTCAGACGTTGGAAGACCTGCGCAACCTTGCGCGCGAGGCGGATATTGCCGGGTTTAGCCGCATGAAAAAGCAGGACTTGATCCTGCGGCTGCTGCGCGACAAGGCGGAGAAACAGGGCCACCAACTGCGCGGCGGCATCCTTGAAATCATCGAAGACGGCATCGGTTTCCTTCGTTCGGACCACTACCTTCCGGGGCCGGACGATATTTATGTCAGCCAGACGCAGATCCGCCGCTTCGGCCTGCGCACGGGCGACATGGTGATCGGGCAGGTGCGCCCGCCGAAAGACTCGGAAAAGTATTTCGGCCTGCTGCGCGTCGAGGCGGTCAACGGGCTGGACCCCGAATCCGCGAAACGCCGCCCCCGCTTCGATGAACTGACCGCCATTTTCCCCACCGAACGTTACAACCTGGAAACCAACCCGCGCATTCTTTCGACGCGCATGCTGAACCTGATCGCCCCCGTCGGGCGCGGGCAGCGCGGCCTGATCGTCAGCCCGCCGAAGGCCGGTAAGACGACCGTCCTGAAGGAAGTCGCCAACGCGATCAGCCACAACTATCCCGAAGTGCACCTGATGGTCGTGCTCATCGGTGAGCGTCCCGAAGAAGTGACCGACATGGACCGCTCGGTGGACGCGGAAGTGATCAGCAGCACGTTCGACGAGCCGGTGACCTTCCACGTGCGCGTGGCGGAAATGGCCCTGGAGCGCGCGAAGCGCCTGGTCGAATCGGCCCAGCACGTCGTGATCCTGCTGGACAGCATCACCCGCCTGGCGCGCGCCTATAACCTCGTCGTGCCGCCCAGCGGGCGCACCCTGACCGGTGGTCTCGATCCGTCGGCGCTGTACCCGCCCAAGCGGTTCTTCGGCGCGGCCCGTAACGTCGAAGAAGGCGGCAGCCTGACCATCGTCGCCACCTGCCTCGTCAAGACCGGCAGCCGCATGGACGACGTGATCTACGAAGAATTCAAGGGTACGGGCAACATGGAGCTGCACCTCTCGCGCGAGCTTCAGGAACGCCGTATCTTCCCGGCTTTCGATATCCAGCAGTCCTCGACGCGGCGTGAAGAACTCCTGTTGGGGCCGGATATCCTGCAGCGCGTGTGGACCATGCGCCGTATGCTGGTGCAGATGACGCAGCCCCCGGCCAATTACGACATCCTGAACGCGACCGAAGCGCTGATCACCCAGGTCCGCCAGACCGAAAGCAACGAAGAGTTCCTCGAACAACTGACGAAATAACTGCCGCCCTCAATGATCCTTCGTCAGTTCTACTCGCTGCACGCAATGTAATCTATTCCGCGCGCTGCGCAGGAAAATTCAACGCGGCTGCGTCCCGGCACAAGCCAATGGACGCAGCCGCGTCATCGTATCTACAGGGGAAACCGGGCGGGATCAATCGGCGGCGAAGGGTGTCGCCGCGGTAAATGCGCCCGTCTCCACCTCGTCGCGCGCGGCTTCGACCTGCTCGGCGGGAACGTAATCGGGCATGGTCTGCTCGAAGCGCCGGATCAGCGGCACGGCGTACGTCAGCGCCGACGTGATGGCGAGCAGCGTCCCGTTGAACAGCATGATCAGCCCGATGCCCGACCCCGGCTCGCTGCCGACCAGCGGCGCAACGAGATCCCACGCCCCGGTTCCGATCGCCGGTTCGAGCACTTTGTCCGTGAGCGGCCCGGCGATGAGGTAGGACAGCGGCATCATCAGCAGCGAAAGCTGAAGCTCCGCCGCAAACACGCGTCCCTGCAAATCGGGCGGGGTCTTGGCCTGCATCACGGACAGGAACGACGCATTGATCATGGGAATCCACAGCATCATGAAAAACGAGGAGAGTCCCAGCGTGACCGCGCTGCGGCTGACTCCGTACAGCGCCAGCCCGATGCCGATCAGGATCAGGCCGGGCATGATCGTATGCACGCGGGGCCGCGTGCCGCCCCAGGCCCCCATGATCACGCCGCCGATCACCGCTCCGGCGCTCGTCACGCTGGACAGCGCCCCCAACAGCGCCTCGCTGTTCGTCAGCCGCAGCACGTAGGGCGTGTTGAGCGTCATCGCGCCGGAAAGCAGGAAATTGACCAGCGAGATGTTCAGCAGCAGTGCCAGCAGCGCGCGGTGACGCCCGATGTAGCGGAAACCGGCCTGCGCTTCCTTCCACATCGAGCCTGAAGCCGCGCGCCCCTCCTCGGTTTGGGCCGGGCGGGGGATATGCGCCAGCAGCACGACGACCATCGCCACGACGAAGGTGAACAGGTCGATGAGCATCACGCCCGCCGCGCCGATGATCGCAAACAACAGCCCGGCCAGAACCGGACCGATCAGGCCCGACGACGGCCCGGTGAGCTGGCGGATCGCGTTGGCCCGGTCACGGTGATTGTCGGGCACGAGCATCGTCACCGCCGCGTCAAACGCCGGACCCTGGAACACGCCGAACACCGACGAGATCGCGGTCAGGACGTAAAGCTGCCACAGCTCGAACGTGCCGGTCACGAACGTGATCAACAGCAGCAGGGTGGTGACGGCCTGCCCGACGTCCGCGATGACCATCACGTAGCGGCGGTCCCAGCGATCCGCGAGCATGCCCGCGATGTTGGCCGACAGAATACGCGGCAAAATCGAGAGAAACGACACCAGCGTGAGCGGGGTCGCCTGATCCGTGTCGTTGAAGACCTTGATCGCCACGGCGAAGCTGGTCATCTGGCTGCCGATCATCGAAAAGGTCTGCGTGACGATGAGGATGTAAAAGGTGCGCAGCGTGTTTCGGTTCGCCATATTCAATTCTCGCCTCAAGATTATCAAGGTACATGGAACATTATACGTCGCAATACACGCGATCATCCAGTGAAATTTAATCTCAATATGAATTTTTTATACATCACATGTCAGGAAGTTCAAGCAGATGGGTTGATGAAATAGGGCACAAACCCGGCATGACTCATTACAATGGAATATGTTGGTTATACGCAAACGCACTATGAAAGGAACAAGAGCGTGGAACGCCGGAAATTAGGCAGCAGCGATCTCGAACTGACGACCATCGGCCTGGGCACGTGGGCGCTGGGCGGTGGCAACTGGGAATACGGGTGGGGAGCGCAGGACGATACCGACTCCATCAACACCATTCACCGCGCGCTCGATCTGGGCATGAACTGGCTGGACACCGCCGCCGTTTACGGCCTGGGGCGCTCGGAAGAAGTGGTCGGCAAGGCGCTCAAGGATCGGCGTGACCGGGTGATCGTCGCCACGAAGTGCGGCCAGCGCTGGAACGAAGACGGCAGCACCTACCGCAATTCCGAGCCGAAGAATCTGCGCCAGGAAGTAGAAGACAGCCTGCGCCGCCTGCAAACCGACTACATCGACCTGTACCAGATCCACTGGCCGGACCCGAACACGCCCGTCGAGGAGTCGTGGGAGACGATGGCGTCGTTCGTCAAAGAAGGCAAGGTGCGTTTTATCGGCGTCTCGAACTACAGCGTCGAGCAGATGCGCGCGATCCTGCCCATCCACCCCGTCGCGTCGCTGCAACCGCCCTACCACCTGCTGAACCGCGCCATCGAAGCGGAGATCCTGCCCTTCTGCCGCGAAAACAACATCGGTGTGATTCCCTACAGCCCGATGGCGTCCGGCCTGCTGACGGGGCGCTTCAGCATGGATCGCGTGGAAGAAAACGACTGGCGGCGCAAGGACAGCAAGTTCCAGGAACCGCAGCTTTCGCGCAATCTGGCGTTGGTCGAGGCGCTGCGACCGATCGCGGCGCGGCAGGGCAAAACCGTCGCGCATCTGGCCGTCGCGTGGACCCTGCGCGATCCGGTCGTGACGGCGGCCATCGTCGGCGCGCGCAGCATCGCGCAGGCCGAGCAGATCATGGAAGGCGCGGACTACCGCCTCAGCGAGCAGGACATCGCCGATATCGAAGCCTCGTATCAGGCCAGCCTGTAGCCCGGCAGAGCGCCTGAAATTGTTCATCTCATGCCCTGTCCATCCAGACGGGGCATTTTTACTTGTCATAACAAAGCTCATTACACTGTATAAATCGCGTATTAATTTCCCCTCACCGGGGAATATCGATGTTTTTTCTTGTAATTATGTGTATAATTTGCTAAAGTGAAATTCAACGCAAATTGAAGTAATTTGAAGGACTTCCGTCACCCTCGCCGTTTACACACTCCCACGGTGACGCAACCACGCCTAACACGCAGTGATGCCACTGCATACAATCGATCTCGTCACACAGGCATAACGCGCGCCAGAGCATGGCTCGCTGGGTTTGAGTGAGGCTTCGAACCAGGACACACTTTATGACTCCCAAATCGTTCCATCCCAAAAGGTATTGGGTTGCGCTGTTGGGCGTAATCCTGGCTGCGTTGGCATTCCCGGCGACCGCGCTCGCGCACGGCCCGGTGAGTGGCGGCGTCAAGACCGATGTGTTTAACGAGTTGTTCACCACGATGATGTGGATCGCCACCCCGATCTTCGTCATCGTGGAAGTCCTGCTGCTGTTCGCCATCATCCGCTACCGGCGCCGCTCGCACGACGAGATGCCGGAGCAGGTGCACGGCAACACGCCCCTTGAGCTGAGCTGGACCATCGGCGCGTTCGTCATTATCGCGGTCGTGTTCGTGCTCGGCTACCGGGTCATGCAAGACCAGCACCTCGTCAGCGCCGGGCCGGACAGCGAGTTCACGCCCGACATGACGGTCCACGTTTACGGCTACATGTTCAACTGGGACTACGAATACTACCTGGCGGACGGCGAAGACACGGACGTGATGACCACGCGCGACCTGTATATCCCGGCCAACAAAAACGTGCTGCTTGAGATTTCGTCCAGGGACGTGCAGCACAGTTTTTGGGTCCCTAAGCTGGCCGGTAAAGTGGACGCTGTGCCGGGCTATACCAACACGATGCTGCTGAACGTAGACAAGCCGGGCACGTACGAAGGCCAGTGCGCCGAATACTGCGGCCTGAACCACTACGCGATGGCGATCAACGTGCACGTGATGGAACCGGCGGATTTCGATGCGTGGCTGAGCAACCAGATCACCCAGGAGAACGAGTTCCAGCCGGTAGGAACCGATCTCAGCGTCGAGCTGCCGAACGGCAACTCTGACGAGGGCGAGCAGTTGATCTACGACCTCGGCTGTACCGCCTGCCACGCAGTGGACAAGGATCAGCCTTCCGGCCCCGCATTCGATCGCATGTCGATGGACGCGCACCACGTCGAAGGCTACTCGCCGGAGCAGTACCTGCACGAATCGATCGTGCTGCCGTGCGCGCAGTTGGCCGAAGGGTACGATCAGTGCATCATGCCACAGGACTACGGCGAGCGCATGGATGCCGAGGATCTGGCGGACATCATTGCGTACATCACCAGCGTAGACCGGTACGAACCCGGTCTCCAGCCCGGTCCCAACAAATAAAGTCGCAAACTGGAGCGATCAGTTATGGCAACTGCAAGCATCGCACAAAAACCAACCTCATCCCGCTACAGCGGCGTGTTAGATTGGATCTCAACCACCGACCACAAGAAGATCGGGATCATGTACGTCCTGACCTGCTTCTCATTCTTCGTGATCGGGGTGATCTTCGCGGAACTGATGCGTGTCGAGCTGGCGCAGCCCGGCGCGGACATCATGACCGCCGACGTATACAATGAGCTGTTCTCGATGCACGGGACGACGATGATCTTCCTGTTCATCATCCCGATCGGCGCGGGTCTCGGCAACTACCTCGTGCCGCTGATGATCGGCGCGCGCGATATGGCTTTCCCCCGGCTGAACGCGCTGAGCTACTGGCTCCTGCTCATCGGCGGTTTTGGCGTATACCTGGGCTGGTTCGCGGATGGCGGCGCGCCGTCGAGCGGCTGGACCGCCTACCCGCCGCTGTCGGGTAAGGAATTTTCGCCCGGGCACGGCATGGACCTGTGGATCATCGGGCTGGCGCTGGTCGGTACGTCCTCGCTCATCGGCGCGATCAACTTCCTGGTGACGATCATCAAGCTGCGCGGTCCGGGCATGACCTGGATGCGCCTGCCCCTGTTCGTGTGGGGCATCATCGCCATGGCGCTGATGATCCTGTTCGCCACCCCGATCCTGACCGGCGGCATGTTCATGCTGCTGGCCGACCGCAACTTCGGCACGGGCTTCTTTAACCCGGCGATGGGCGGGAATCCGGTGCTGTGGCAGAACCTGTTCTGGTTCTACTCGCACCCGGCGGTGTACATCATGGTGCTGCCCGCGATGGGCGTCATCTCCGAAGTGCTGCCGGTGTTCTCGCGCCGCCCGATCTTCGGGTACAAGGCGATCGTGATCTCGTCGATCGCCATCGCCGTGCTGGGCTTCAGCACCTGGGCGCACCACATGTTCACGGTCGGCCTGCCGCCGGAGCTGGAAGCGCTGTTCATTTTCTCGACCATGCTTATCGCAGTGCCTACCGGTGTGAAGATCTTCAACTGGCTGGCAACACTGTTCGGCGGGTCGCTGCGCTTCGATACGCCGATGCTGTACGCGTTCGGGTTCCTGTTCAACTTCATGATCGGCGGCATCACGGGCGTGTTCCAGGCCGTCGTGCCGATTGACGAGCAGGTCCACGACACGATGTGGATCGTCGCGCACCTGCACTACGTGGTGTTTGGCGGCGCGGCGTTCGGCATCTTCTCGGGCATGTACTTCTGGTGGCCGAAGATGTTCGGCTACAAGCTGGACGAAAAGCTCGGCAAGTGGCAGTTCTGGACGCTGATCATCGGCTTCAACATCACCTACTTCCCGATGCACATTATGGGGCTGATGGGCATGCCGCGCCGCATCTTCGACTATGGCGCCGACAAGGGCTGGACCGACCTGAACCTGCTCTCGACCATCGGCGGGTTCATCATGGGTATCTCGGTCCTGCTGCTGATCTATAACATGGTCAAGAGCGCGCGCCATCACGAACCGGCGGGGAACGATCCGTGGGAAGGCAACAGCCTGGAATGGACGACCTCGTCGCCGCCGCCGGAATATAACTTCGCGCAGATTCCGGTCGTGCACAGCTACCGGCCCGCGCGCGACCTGCGCCTGGGCCTGACAGAGGGGGAAACGCATGGTTAGCAACGCCACCGACCTGCTGGAGCGGGAAGAAGTCCCCGTCGGCACGGCCCACGGCAACGGGCAGGAAGCCGCCGGATATGTTTCCCAGCCAGAAGAACCTGAGGAAATCCATCTCCCCGGCCCCAGCTTCAGCCCGATCATCGTCGCCATCGGGAGCCTGATGGCGCTGCTGGGCATCATCCAGCCGCTGCTGGCCGTGCCCGGCGTCCTGATCACGTTCTTCGGGGTGTGGCGTATGGCGCACTTCCCCGAGATCGATCTGCACAGCCTCTGGCTGAACCAGATCAACAGCCGTAAGCTGGCGATGTGGATCTTCCTCGGCACCGAGATCATGTTCTTCTCGGCGCTGGCGGGCGCGTTCATGGGCTTCAAGATCGAAGCGACCGACGCATTCGTTCACGCGGAGGAAGAACTCAATCTCGCGCTGGCGACCGTCGGCACAAGCGTGCTGATCATCAGCAGCTTCGCGGTGGTGATGGGCCTGGAAGCGATCCAGTCCAACGACCGCCGCGTGTTCCGCAACTGGATGGGCATCGCGCTGCTGCTGGGCGCGTCGTTCGTGGCGATCCAGGCGTTCGAGTGGCGCGAGCTGTACGCCCACGACATCACGTCCAAGACGTTGTTCGGCTCGTCGTTTTATCTGGCGACCGGCTTCCACGGCCTGCACGTGATCGGCGGCGTGGTCTGGCTGGGACTCGTGCTGCTGCGCGCGCGGCGCGGCGTGTACGGCGCGGACAATTACATGGGCGTCGAGATGTTCGGCCTGTACTGGCACTTCGTTGACGTGGTGTGGATCGTGCTGTTCACGCTGATCTACCTGATCCCGATCCGCTAAAGGGAGGTACAGAAGATGGATTCAACCCTGGCAACCTACCTGATGCTGTGGGCGATTTCGGGCGCGGCGCTGGGCGGCGTGGTCACTCCGCTGTTGGCGCGCGACCGGCGCGTGAACGACTGGCTGGCGGCCATCGGCGGCACGCTGATCGGGCTGGTGGGCAACGTCGTACTGCTGGCTCCACTGTGGATCGTGCTTCAGCGCATGGAAGCCCGCCCTTACACGCAGCCGATGTGGCGCTACGACGCCATGACGCCCGCCGAAGCCGCCGCCCTGGGCGAGCGCAGCTATTCGGTAATGGAGCTGGGCGGCATCGCCCTGCCCGCGCTGAAGACGGAACTGTGGCCGCAGGCGCGCGCCGAGGGCGGGCACTCGCACCGCCGCACCTATGTGGGTGTGTTCGTCGCGCTGGCCTTGCTGACCGCGAGCGAGGTGATCCTGACCGTCACCGAGCCGTTCCCGGTGATCGGGCCGCTGGTGGCGCTGTCGTCGCTGAAAGTCGTGCTGGTGGTGATGTACTTCATGCACCTGCGCTTCGACGATCTGCGCTATACGCTGATGTTCGTCTCCGCCGTGCCGTTCGCGGTACTGGTGCTGGCCGTACTGGCCGCAGTGGCGTAAAACCAGCGGAGAGCCGTTAGCAATTAGCGATTAGCTCAACCGCAACAACACGCCGCCTCTGTGCACAGGTACAGGGGCGGTTTTTGATTCTGCGCGGGGCGGGGTCGCTTTCGTTCGGACGAAAGCAGGCTCCGCAAAGAAAGCTGGTGCCCCTTCGGGACACTTGAAGTAAAATTCGGAGCAAGTTTTCCTTCGGTATTAACGATCGGAGAATTGATGAGGGTCTATTACCATCACGTTGGGAAAACAGGCGCGACTGCAGACTTCAAAAAGACGGTGTTCACAGAGCTTCCACTTACTATTGTAGAAGAACATATCCAGTTTGAAGCTCAAGACAAGACCGAGATGCTTGGAGTACTTTACTCCAAATTTCCAGACGGCAGATTCAACTGTTGGGGTGTGCCAAGCGGTGCTAATTTCGTAGTCAGGAACTTAGCAGAAGGTGACGTTGTATTACTTGTTGAAGCGATAACCGAAAACGGGGCAATTCCTGCGCTTTGCCCTGTCTCGGCATTCTGGAGTATCCCCATGCCCTCCCTGTCGCAAGCATTATGGGGGAGCAATCGTTACCCGTACATCTTCTTCTTTAAAACAGAGGAACTTAGTCTAACTTGGGCTGAATTTTTAGAACACACCGACTATAGTCCCAACCTGAATCCACGGGGACAATTTATGTCTATTGCAGATAGCAAATTAGTAAAATGGGGCGGACCATCGGGTTATTTAAGTCATCTGCGAATCAATCACCAAAGTGTAGGTGGAACTACATATACAGCACGACAAATCTCATTCAACGAACACCCTGAGGTAGAGGCAGAGTCCAGGGATGGCACCGAAGTAGAGTGGAAAAATCTAGTTTCGGAGGCTGAGGCTGATCCGCCAAAGCTAACGACAGACGAAGCAAGAATCAGTAAGCTCGTCACAGCACCTGCACGATCTATTGCATTCAAGATTGGTATCCGTACGCTCTACGGTGAGCGATGCGCCATTTGCGGAGAAAGACGCGTAGGCCCCGATAACATTCCCGAAGCTCAGAGCGCTCATATATACCCAAAAGCAAGGAATGGAAGCGACGATCTCCGTAACGGTATTTGTTTATGTCGCTTCCATCACTGGGCATTCGACGCTGGTTGGATGTCTATTGCAAACGACCTGACTATATTAGTGAAGGAAAATCTACCTGAGGACAACGCTTACAACCTGATAAGAAGGTATAAAGGATGCCCGATAGCTATTCCAACACATCACTCATTAGCTCCACATCCGCTTTATTTGTCGGCTCATAGAGAACTACACGGTTTCGAGTAGAGAAACGGGAGAATAATTCGACGCACAGGGGTTGATGAATAAGTTTCACATTCTCACCAAACTACTCTGACCACAAACCTGACAATACAGTGCGTGCTTTTACCCTCTGCAGTAACACCACAGGAATAAGTGTGTACGACGACTACAAGGTCGTGACCATCCGGTCAAAGGCGTTTAACGCGATCCTCGCCCGGTCGGGCATCGATCCCGAGCTGCACGACAAGCTCATCGGCGCATTCGAGCGCAAGCACGATCAGGACTTCATGGAAAGCCTGTCCGCCGAGTCACTGGACGAGCGCGGCTGGCCGACTCCCGATGGCTGCCGGGGCATCGGCATGCACGATCTCGTACTGCCCGATTGTGAAGGGCAACTCATGCCCGCGAAAATCGTGGGCTACTGCTTCCCGGCGGGCCACACGATGATCCGCGTGCGGCGGTTCATCGCGCCGGAGGAGGAAGACGGCGTGATGGAAGTTCACAAGCGGTACCTGCGCGCCGCCGGAATCGAGGTCAAGGAGTCGCGCCGGTCGTAACCATCACCTGAGCATCTCGTCCAGCCGCCGCTGGAGGTACGCGCGCTCGGCGCTGTTCCCGCACAGGTCGAGCGCCCGCGCATAGGCGTCCGCGGCGGCTGAGCGCTGGTCCATGCGACGCAGCAGGTCGGCGCGCGCGGCGTGGTAGGGGTAGTACGCTTCCATGTCCTCGATCCGGTCGAGCAGCGCTAGGCCAGCGCCCGGTCCCTGGGCCATGGCGACGGCAACCGCCCGGTTGACCTCGACCACGGGCGAGGGGACCATCAGCGCCAGCGTGCCGTACAGCGCCGCGATCTGCGGCCAGTCCGTCGCCGCCGCCGTGGGCGCGGCGGCGTGCAGGGCGCTAATCGCAGCCTGCACCTGATAGGGGCCGGGAGCGTTGAGCATCAGCGCCGCGTCCAGAATCGCCGTGCCTTCCTCGATTTTTCCGTGGTCCCACAGCGCCCGATCCTGTTCCTCAAGCAGCACCAGATCGCCCGCCGCGTCGAGCCGTGTCTCGCGCCGCGCGTCATGCAGCAGCATCAGCGCCAGCAGCCCGTGCGCCTCGGCGCTCTGCGGCATCAGCGCGACCAGCACGCGGCCCAGCCGGATCGCCTCCCCGCACAGCTCGTGCCGGGTGAGCGTATCGCCGCCGGTAGCAACGTAGCCTTCGTTGAAGATCAGGTACATCACCGCCAGCAGCGCGTCCAGGCGCTCCGGCAGCAGATCGGCAGGTGGCACGCGGTAGGGGATGCCCGCGTCGCGGATCTTTCGCCGCGCCCGCGCCAGCCGCTGCGCCATCGTCGGGACCGGGACCAGAAAGGCTCGCGCGATCTCCGGCGTGGACAGGCCGCCGAGCGTATGCAGAGTCAGCGCGACTTGCGCTTCCGGCGCGAGGGCCGGGTGGCAGCAGGTGAACATCAATTTCAGCCGTTCGTCAGGGATCGTTTCGTCCATGTCGGGTTCATCCTGATCATCGGGCAAATCGAGGAGGGGAGCTTTGCGTTCCCACGTCGCCGCGCGGCGCAGGCGGTCGATGGCGCGCCGTTTGGCGACGGCCACCAACCACGCGCCGGGATTACGCGGCACGCCATCCTTTTCCCAGCGTTCCAGCGCGTTCACCAGTGCGTCCTGCAGCGCATCCTCCGCCAGCGCGAAATCCCCAAGCTGGCTGATGAGCGCCGCCAGAACCCGCCCGTGTTCTTCGCGGAAAGTCGCGTCGATCTGTGCCCTGGCCGTCACCATGCCCGGCGTCAGGACTCCGGCGTCCACAGGGGGCGGATCTCGACCGAGCCGTACTCTGCAAAGGGGATCTTCGCGGCCCAGGCGATCGCTTCGTCGAGGTTCTCACAGTTCAGCAAGAAATAGCCGCCCAACTGCTCGTGGGTCTCCGCGAACGGGCCGTCGGTGGTCAGCGTCTTGCCCTCGCGCACGCGCACGGTGGTCGTGCTGCCGCCGGGCAGTCCACCGGACGATTCCAGCACCCCGGCGGCCTGCGCGTCCCGCAAGAGCGCCATCCAGGCGGCTTGAGAGGCCTGCTGCTCCTCAGGGGTGTTTGGTCCAGCCGTCTCAGCAGCATACATCAGCAGCATATATTTCATGGGTTGGTTCTCCTGTAGACTATGGCCGATATATCGGGGAACTCATCCAATGGGTACTATTCTTTGTTCGCTCCCCTAAAGATCCATTGAACGCCGTACCGATCAAAGAACTGCCCGTAGATTCCGAACGGCATATCGTGCAATTCTTGAAACCAATCTTCGCTTGCGCCCTCTGCCAGCTTATCGAACACGACTTTCAGCTCGTCATAGGTTTCGCCCGTCACGAAGATGGCGTAGGTATTGCCCTGTTTCGGGTCAAGCGCGGGCGACGCCATCCAGTCTGTCGCTGAGATATCGACCGCGCCGCTGGTGAGATGGGCATTGATCATCCTGTCGTGCTTTTCTGGTGGAAATTGAGCTTTCATGGGCGTGTCACCGAGTTTCGTGAGCGTCAATTCTCCACCGAGACACCCGTGATAAAAGGTCATCGCCTCAGCACAATTGCCATCGAACAAAAGAAATGGCGTAGTACGCAGCATGTTTTTCCATCTCCTTGTACCCGTCGAGGTTTCACTGTAGGGGCGAAGACGTTGCGTTGGCCTTCGCCCCTACGAGCACAAGTTCACCCTGGGGCCGGGTCTATTTGATCGAGTCGCTCTTTTGCGTGTTCAACCGCACGGCGTCGAAAATGAGGGCCGCCAGCGCGGACTCATCGATCGTATCGCCCTCATAGAAGTCGATGGCGCGCACCGTCTTGCTATCCAGACGCTTGTTGAAGAGCTGATTCGGATCCTCCATTTGAGCGCCCTTCGGGAACGTCAGCCTCACGGCGCTCTTGAGCGTATCCGCCAGGCAGACTATTCCGTCATGGGACCAAACGGGCACGCCCGATGGTTTAGAGGGTTTTTTCCACTTCACCTCTTCGACGACGGCAGGGTCGGCCTGCCTGATCACAGCGCGCAGCCGTGATAGTTTCTCGCCCCGCCAATCCCCCGGCTCCTTGATGATGTCGTCTATCTGTTCAGATGGAGACTTCTCTTGTGGCGAAGGGGGCGTATTTGCTGTCATGTTCAGCTCACCGCTTTCTTCACGAGCGCGGCGATCCGCTCCTCGTCGGCGGGGGTCAATTCCTTCAGCGCGAAGGACGTCGGCCACATCGCGCCGTCGTCGAGGTTGGCCGTATCGTTGAAGCCGAACGTCGCGTAGCGCGCGCCGAACTTGTCCGCGCTCTGGAAGAAGCAGACGACCTTGCCGTCCTCGTTGGCGTAGGCGGGCATGCCGTACCACGTCTTCGGCGCCAGGGACGGCGCGTTGGCCGTGACGATCTCGTGCAGCCGCGTCGCCATCGTGCGATCCGATTCTGGCATCTCGGCGATCTTTGCCAGCAGGTCGTTTTCCCCTTCTTCCCGCTTCTTCGCGCTCTTCTCGCGGCGCTTTTCCGCTTTTAGCTCCTCGGCGCGTGCCTTCATTGCGGCGCGTTCCTCGTCGGTGAATCCCGTGGCGTTCTTCGTATTCTGGGTATCGTTCTTCGGGCTCATTGAATCCTCCTTGTGGCTCGTATAGATTGTAGGATGTTTTGTCTTTCTATATAAACGTCGAACGAAAACCCGCCAAAATGACAGCTTGGCAGGTTTTCTCATCTGTTTCTCATTTTGGGCGGGGTGTATCTGGCCCACCGCACGATGTGAATGATCGTAAAGCGCGGAAAAAAGCACCTCACCCCTGGCCCCTCTCCAATCGGATTGGAGAGGGGCCAGG
>NZ_DAISHJ010000129.1:0-14687 GCF_036822615.1 Aggregatilinea sp.
CGGCCTGTTCGTACCAGCGCCGCGCATCGTCCACGTGGCCCAGACTGCTGTAAAGGTCGCCCAGGCGCACCATGAGCGGCTGGTAGGTGGTGTGCACGGCGAGCGCCTGTTCCAGAAAGGCGGCGGCACGTTCGGGCTGCGCATTCTGGCTGTAACGGTTCACCAGCGCCGCCAGCGCCTGTTCTTCCATGTCCGGCAGCACCGCGATGCGCGATCGCAGCCGCGCCGCGCCGTCTTCGTCGCCTTCACGCTCCGCAATGTCGAGCGCGGTCAGGTAGATGGACGGCGTATTCGTCCCGCTGAGCAGCGCGCGGCCAATCAGTTCTTTGGCGTCGTCGGGGTTTCCGAGCCGCCACAGGTGGCCGATGGCGCTGCGGATCGCAATCTCGTTGTCCGGCTGGATCTCAAGGACTTCTTCCCACCGCGCAACGGCATCCTCGACAGCGCCGGAGGCCTGACGTACTTCGGCCTCGTCCAGCAGCGCCTGGATTTGGGCCTCCTGCGCGGGGGCGAGCGCCGTGGTACCGGCATTGAGCGGTCGGATGACCCCAGACGCAGGAGCCGATGGGTTCTGCAAAACCAGGAGGCGATCGCGCAGGTCGCGCGCGTAGGCATTGTTGGGGTTGATCGTCAGCGCCCGCTCCGCGTAGGTCGCTTGCTGGCGCAGATCGTCGGTGGTGTGGGCCAGCCACAGCCACGCCATGTCGCTGCGCGGATCGAGCTTCAGCGCGCGGACCAGCAGTTCGCGCCCGGCGGTGCGATCCTGCCGCTCGCGGATGGCAGCGACTCCCTCGCGGATTAACGTTTGCGCGTCCGTCATGCAGCTTCCCCCTGGACGGGCACTTTTAGCCGGTCAACACTAGCAGATGCGCGGCAGAATTTCACCGAGCGGCATATCGACCACGCGCCGCCCGCCGATGGCGGTGCGCGCCAGCACCATGCCGGGATGGGCCTCGACCACCTGCCCGATGATCGCTGCGTCCGCGCCCAACGGGTGCGCGCGCATGGCGTCCAACACCGCGTCTGCGCTGGCAGCAGGCACGACTGCAACCAGCTTGCCCTCGTTGGCAACGTATAGCGGGTCCATGCCGAGCATTTCACATGCGGCCATCACCGCCGGACGCACGGGGATCGCAGTTTCATCCAGCTCGAATCCTGCCTGGGACTGGCCCGCGAGCTCGTTGAGCACCGCCGCCACGCCGCCGCGCGTCGCGTCGCGCAGGCAGTGAATATCCGGCGAGGCGGCCAGCATCGCAGCGACTAGCGTATGCAGCGGGGCGCTGTCGCTGACGAGTTCCGTCTCGAAGGACAGCCCCTCGCGCACGGACATGATCGCCATGCCGTGATCGCCCACCGTGCCGCTGACGATCACTACGTCGCCGGGCCGGGCGCGGTCTGCGGCGATGTTTACGCCGTCCGGCACGAGGCCGATACCCGCCGTGTTGATAAATACGCCGTCTCCGCTGCCCTTGTTGACGACCTTCGTGTCGCCGGTGACGAGCTGCACGCCCGCGTCACGGCAGGCCGCCGCCATCGATGTGGCGATGCGGCCCAGGTCGTCCATCGCCAGCCCTTCTTCGAGGATGAAGCCCGCCGAGAGGAACAAGGGCTGCGCGCCGCTCATTGCCAGATCGTTGACCGTGCCGTGCACCGCCAGCGACCCGATGTTGCCGCCGGGGAAAAACAGCGGCTGCACCACGAAAGAGTCGGTGGTGAACGCCAGCCGCGCGCCGTTAATCGTCAGCACGGCCTGATCGTTGAGGCCGGACAGGGCGGGATTGTCGAACAGCGGCACGAACAGGTGTTGGATGAGTTCGGCGGACAGCCGCCCGCCGCTGCCATGTCCCAGCACGATCTGCGGGTAGTCACGCAGCGGCAGCGGGCATACGAAGCCTTCAAAGTTAGGAGTATCGGCCATGATGGGTTTTGTCTACGCTCTCTATGTTTGCGCGTTACTGTACTGCGAAGCCGGGCGCAGAACAAGCGCCCGGCGGTTCGTCTGTGCGATTGTGTTGTGAACGACAGGTGCCGGATCGTGGGGCGCTGCCCCGCACGAGCAACCCTCACCCTGCGCGCCGTTTGCAAACGGGGCGACCGAAAACCTGGCAGGATTTGTAGGAACGATACATGCACGTCCCTACGATGACCTCTTTACGCGGGATCCCCCTGGGCCAGCGCCATGCCGCGTTCCAGCGCGCGCAGATTGAGCGCGCACAGGTCCGCTTTGGCCGGGCCGAGCTTGTTCGCCAGGGTGCGCGCGATCGTCGCCTGCGTCACGATGGGCCGGTGCACCAACAGCGCGCCGAGCAGAATCATGTTTGCGACGCGCGGATTGCCCAGTTGATTCGCCAGCTCAGTGGCGGGCAGCAGCGCACAGTCGATGTCGTCGCGTTCCGGTTCGCGCATCGTCAGCGATGAGTTGACGACCAGCAGCCCGCCGGGGCGGATGAATTCTTCGTACTTGTCCAGTGACGGGTGATTGAACACGACCGCAATGCTGGGATGCTGGCTGACGGGCGAGCCGATCGGATCGTCGCTGACGATCACCGTACAGTTCGCCGTCCCGCCGCGCATCTCCGGCCCGTAGGAAGGAATCCAGGTGACGTGTTTTTCTTCGGCCAGCGCGGTATAGGCCAGAAGCTGACCGGCGAACAGCACGCCCTGTCCTCCGAAGCCTGCAAAGATGAGTTCTTCGTGCATCATCGCCTACCGTTTCGCCACGGATTGTAAGGCGTCGAGCACTTTGAAGTCGCCGAGCGGGTACACCGGGATCATGTGGTCTTCGACCCACTCAAGCGCTTCGACTGGCGTCATGCCCCAGTTGGTCGGGCAGCTCGACAGCAGTTCGACCATCGAGAAGCCGAGGCCCGCCAACTGCGCCTGGAACGCGGTCTTGATCGCCTTCTTGGCGCGGTTGATTTCCTTGACGTTGTGCAGCGAGCGCCGCACGATGTACGCTGCGCCCGGCACGGCGCTGAGCATCTCGGCCATGTGGATCGGGAAGCCGGTCAGCTCGACGTCACGGCCCAGCGGCGAAGATGTGGTGCGCTGGCCGGGCAGGGTGGTCGGGGCCATCTGCCCGCCGGTCATGCCGTAGATCGCGTTGTTGATGAAGATGGTCGTGAAGTTTTCGCCGCGTGTCGCCGCGTGCACGATCTCGGCCAGCCCGATCGAGGCAAGGTCGCCATCGCCCTGGTAGGTGAACACGACATGATCGGGCAGCGTGCGTTTGATGCCGGTTGCCATCGCCGGGGCGCGGCCATGCGCGGCCTCTGCCCCATCCACATTAAAGTATTTGTACGCGAACACCGCGCAGCCCACCGGCGACACGCCGATGGTACGCCCGCGCACGCCCAGCTCGTCGAGCACTTCCGCTACCAGCCGGTGCGCAACGCCGTGCGTGCAGCCCGGGCAGTAGTGGGTGGGGACGTCGGACAGCGAGTCAGGCCGCTGGTAAACAACTTTTTCTTCGACTTGTTCAATCATAGATACCGCACACATCGATTCTTTAACCTCCCTATCGCGGACATTCGGGGAGTTTTTCTACTAGTTGTTGGATCGCTTCGTAAATTTCTTCTGGCATGGGGACCATACCGCCCATACGTCCGGCGAACATTACCGGAACCTGTCCGCCAGCGGCCAGCCGCACATCTTCCCACATCTGCCCGGCGTTCATTTCGACCACCAGGAACGCGTCGATCTGATCGGCCAGCGCAGACAGGCGATCTTCCGGGAACGGCCACAGGGTGATTGGGCGCAGCAGGCCGACTTTCAGCCCTTCTTCGCGCGCGCGGCGCACCGCTGTTTCTGCGATGCGGCCCGCCGAGCCGTAGCTCACCACAATCAACCGGGCGTCGTCCGTCCACAACTCGGTCCAGCGCTGTTCGGTTTCGCGGATCGTTTGCAGCTTGTCTTGAAGGCGCAGATTGACCGCTTCGAGTTCGGGCGCGGTGAGTTCCAGCGAGGTGATGATGCGTTTCTCGCGGCCCTCGGCGCCGGTCAGCGCCCAATCTGCTTTTTCGGTGCGGATCGGCTGCATAGGCGGCAGCGTAGCTGGTTCCATCATCTGCCCGATCAGCCCGTCAGCTACGACAAACACCAGATGGCGATATTCATCGGCCAAATCGAATGCCAGCGTCATGAGATCGATGGCTTCCTGCACCGAGGCCGGGGCGAGCACGATCGGGTGATAGTCGCCGTGTCCGGCGGAGCGGGTGACCTGGAAGTAATCGGACTGTGAGGGCTGGATGTTGCCCAGGCCGGGACCGCCACGCATGATGTCTACGATCACGCAGGGCACTTCCGACCCGGCGATATAGGAGAAGCCCTCCTGCATCAGACTGATGCCGGGGCTGGACGAGGAGGTCATGGTGCGGACGCCGGTTGATGCCGCTCCGTAGACCATATTGATGGCGGCGACTTCGCTTTCGGCCTGGACGAAGACGCGGCCCAGCTCAGGCATACGCTTCGCCATGTGCTCCAGCAGCTCCGTTTGCGGGGTGATCGGATAGCCGAAATAGGCTTCGACCCCTGCGCGGATTGCCGCTTCGGCCAGGGCGACGTTACCCTTCAGCAGCTCCACTGACATACGTGACCGCTCCTCATACTGTCGCGGCGGCCTGTGGGTTCGGGACGCTGCGGTATACGGTGATACAAACATCCGGGCACGCGACGGCGCACAGCGCGCAGCCGGTGCACCGGCCCTGCGGATCAACCAGCAGGGCCGGGGTATAGCCTTTTGCGTTCACACGGTCGGTAGCAAGCATGATGGTTCCCTGCGGGCAGGCGATGGTACACAGCGCGCAGCCCTTGCAGCGATCTTCGTTGATCGTGATCCGGCCTTTCGGCATCAACCAGTCTCCTTCGCGTTTGGCTACTCCAATACAGATAAATCGGGCACGAAGAACTGCGGGACGTGATAGAGTTTCTCGGCGGCTTCGGCCAGTTCTGCACGGAACTTGGGATGCGCGATCTCGACGAGCTGCTGCGCGCGCTCGCGGATGGTGCGCCCGTACAGATCGGCCACGCCGTATTCGGTGGCGATGTAGTGCACGTCGTTGCGCGACGTGGTGACGCCCGCGCCGGGTGTCAGGGTGGGCATGATGCGGCTTATGCTGCCGCCTTTGGCCGTGCTGGGCATGGCGATGATCGGCATGCCGCCTTCGCTGCGCGACGCGCCGCGCACGAAGTCCACCTGGCCGCCTACGCCAGAGTAAAAGGAGGGGCCAATGCTATCCGCGCAGACCTGCCCGGTGAGATCGACTTCGATGGCCGAGTTGATCGAGACCATCTTACGATTCTTGGCAATGTTGAACGGATCGTTGACGTACTCGGTGGGGTGCAGCTCGACGATCGGGTTGTCGTCCACGAAGTCGTACAGCCGCTGCGTGCCGATGACGAACCCGGCGATGATCTTGCCGGGGTGGAACGTCTTGCGCTCGTTGGTGATCACGCCTGCTTCGACCAGATCGACCACGCCGTCCGAGAACAACTCGGTGTGCACGCCCAGATGCTTGTGGTTGTGCAGCTTCTTCAGCACCGCGTCGGGGATGCCGCCGATGCCCATTTGCAGCGTCGCGCCGTCGGGGATGATCGCGGCGAGGTGATTGGCGATGGCGTCCTGTTCTTCGGATGAGACGGCCATAACCACTTCGGGCAGTGGGTAATCGACCTCGACCACGTAGTCGATCTTCGAGACGTGGATGAAGCTGTTGCCCAACGTGCGCGGCATACGCGGGTTGACTTCCGCGATGACGATCTTGGCGCTTTCGGCAGCGGTTTTGGTGACGCCCACTTCCACGCCGTAGGAGCAGTAGCCCCGGCGGTCCGGCGGCGAGACCTGGATCAGCGCCACGTCGAGCGGCAGCCGCCCCGACTTGAACAGCTCCGGGATCTCGGACAGGAACACCGGCGTGAAGTCGGCGCGGCCTTCGTTGATGGCGCTCCGGACGTTCGCGCTGATGAACAGCGAGTTCACGCGCAGGTGGGTCGCCAAATCCGGCTTCGCATAGTCCGCTTTGCCGATGGTCAGAACCTGGATGAGCTTCAGGCCCGTGAGTTCGGGCGCGCGGAGGCTGAGCGCTTCCATCAGGTGCTGCGGAACCGAACAGTTGCCAGTCAGGAAGATGCGATAGCCGGACTTGATGACGCTTACAGCTTCCTCGGCAGTGACTTTTTTAGGTTCGTATAAACTGAGCCAGCCCATCTACGATGCTCCAGTGCGTCTAAGATGTCGGTAGAGATTGGCACTCGCGGATCACGTTGCACAGGCGCTTGATGCCTTCGTCAATGCGATCTTCGGGCATGCACGAGAAGTTCAGGCGCGCCGTCGGCTGCGGATCGCTGGTGAAGAACGCGCTGCCGGGTACAAACGCGACGTTCTGAGCGATGGCGGCCTTGAAGATTTCCGTGTCGTCGCTGCCTTCGGGCAGTTTCATCCACAGGAACAGGCCGCCTTCCGGTTCCGTCCAGGTGACATCCGGCGGAGCCCAGCGATCCAGCGCGCCGAGCATGGCATCCCGCCGCTGGCGGTAGACCTTGCGCAGCGTCTGAACGTGCTCCTCGATGAAGCCGTCGCGTGCCGTTTCGTGCACGATCATCTGGTTGAACGTGCTGGTGTGCAGGTCCATGCTCTGCTTGATCTGCACCAGCCGGTCGATGACGATCTTCGGCGCGACGATCCACGCCACGCGCAGGCCGGGCGTGAGCGTCTTGGAGAAGGTGCTCAGGTAGATCACGCTGCCGTCATAGGTGTGCCCGTTTTCGCCTGCGGGTTCCGCATCCAGCGCGATGATGGCGGGCAGATCCTCGCCCTCGTAGCGCAGCGCGCCGTACGGGTCGTCTTCAACGATCGGGACGCCGCTGGTGCGGCTGTACTGCACCAGATCCAGACGGCGCTGGCGGCTGATGGTCACGCCCGCCGGATTCTGGAAGTTGGGCAGGATATACATGAACTTCGGGTTCTGGCGCAGCGCCTCAGGGATCTGGTCCGTACAGATGCCGTCGTCGTCGGTGGGTACGCCCGCGTACGCCGCCTGATACAGCGTAAACGCCTGGAGTGCGCCCATGTAGGTGGGCTGCTCGACCAGGATGCGGTCGCCAGGATCAAGGAACAGCGCGCCCAACATGCTGAGCGCCTGCTGCGACCCGGAGGTGATCAATACATTGTCCGGGGTGATGCACAGGTTGTTGTTGGCGCACATCCACTCCACGATCATCTCGCGGAGGGGCAGGTAGCCTTCGGTCGGTCCATATTGCAGCGCGTAGCCCGGCTGCTCTTTCAGAACCTTTGCGCAGGCTTCTTGAACTCGCTGCGTAGGGAAGTATTCGGCAGCGGGCAGCCCGCCCGCGAATGAAATAACCTCGGGACGTTGGGTGAATGTGAGCAGCTCGCGGATCACGGAGCTGGTCATGTTTTCCATTCGCGCGGCGTAGCGCGAAGGCCAAACCATACTCATTTCTGCCTGTCCTTGGATAGTCTTCTCCGGCACATTTAATCAGCCTATTAAGTGTCTGTAACTGGTCTATTGTGCACTTTAAATATACCTGCGTGGCTAAAACGTCAATAGTGGCTAAAGCCACTCGACGCAACGCGCACTGTCACTTCACCCGGGATTCGTGCCGGGCGGGGAAACGCGCGCAGCCTCCGTATGTTGTACGCGGCTGCAAGCGGTGACATGCATACAACACGCTGGCGGCCCCTGCGTATAGAACCGTAGAGACGAGTGTCAGGGGGTGTTGGCATGACCCGTATTACACAATCTCTCGACACACAGTTGGGCCGGATGTCGCCCGCGCTGGCCCTGCTGTTATTAGGCCCGATCTTCGGGGAACTCATTTCGGCACACCAAACGCTGTTCGAGTTCATCAACCCGCTGTCGTTTGTGCTGTCGGCGCTGCCATACGGATGCGGCGCGATCATCTGCCGCGAATTAAAGGTGCGCTGGGGCAAGGGCTGGTTCAGCTTGGTGCTGCTTGGGCTGGCCTACGGACTCTATGAGGAAGGGCTGGTCGCGCGGTCGGTGTGGGACCCGGACTGGGCCGAACTCGGCGCGCTGCGCGATTACAGCTTCTGGCAGGGCGTCGTCTGGACGTATCTGGCGGTGCTGCTGCATTTCCACCTCACGATCAGCATTCTATGCAGCGTGGTTCTCGCGGAGATCCTATTCCCGGCGCGGCGGCATGAGTCGTGGGTGACCGATCGCCAGTTGGGGTGGTGCTTCCTCGGGTTGGGGCTGTGGCTGCCGGTGCTGGTGCTGATCAACCCGTTTACGCCGCCGCTGCCCGCACTCGTGTTTACCGTGAGCGCCATCGCCGCGCTGATCGCCGCCGCGCGACTTGTCCCGGCGCGGATTCTGCCTCCACGCAGCGGATCGGATGGCGCGCCGCGGCGGTACGGCGTGGTCGCCACCGTGAACACGACCGCCGTATTCGTCGCCGTCTTCGTGCTGCCGGAACTCGATCCGGCGTGGCTCCCGCCGTGGCCCGCGACCGTCGCCTTCGTCGCGGCGGCGGATCTGATCGCCTTCCTACTGGTGCTGCGCTGGTCCGGCAACGGCGCGGCCTGGAACGACCGGGACCGGCTGGCGTTGATCGCGGGATTTTCGGCGTTTTACCTCCTTGTGGGAGCGTCCAAGGGTGTCGGCGGCATCCTGGTCCTGATCGCGGTGGTCTGGGGCTTCCGCCGAGTGTGGCGGCGGCTCCGGGCCCAAGAGGGTCCGGCGACCGAACACGGTATTCCGGGCGCATCCTACCCATGACGAGAGGCCCGGCGATCTATGGAGTAAAGTCCCGTTTTCAGGCGCTCGCAGGTGCGATAACATGGAAGATTGAGGGACTTCACTGGTAGATCGAGAGGGCCGTTTGAACACTATCCGTAAAATACTCGCCAGACCGGAATTTCAGTTGGGGCTGCCCATCCTGATCCCCGCGCTGCGTTACCGGTTGGGTAATCTACTGCGCAACCGTCGTTTTAAATCGCGCTCACCGCACGGCGAGTTTCAGGCTTTAGGGCGCGTGCTGACCGTCGAGCGACAGCCGGGCGGGGTATGGCTGCACGCACAGCAGGGACACGTCGAGATTCATTTCGTCACGCCCGACGTCGTGCGGATGCGGGCCAGCCGCGAGGGAACCGCCGATCTGCCGTTTTCGTATGCGGTGACGTTCGCGGAAGCCGCGCCCGTGGCGGTGACCTACGAAGATAGCCCGCAAACCCTCGTGGT
Source organism: Aggregatilinea sp. (assembly GCF_036822615.1). NCBI lineage: Bacteria > Bacillati > Chloroflexota > Anaerolineae > Aggregatilineales > Aggregatilineaceae > Aggregatilinea > Aggregatilinea sp. Next base: position 9,222 of record NZ_DAISHJ010000129.1, read on the forward strand.
GCGCTCCGAACGGGTCGCGTGCGAGGTCGATAAGGCGGCCTGCCACCTGACGCTGCGCGCGGCGGATGGCCGCCTCATCGCGCAGGATACGGCGGGCTTCCGCCTGCGCGGGGAACAGGTGATGTGGTCGAGCCGCCTGCCGGACGGCGAGGCGTGTTACGGGCTGGGCGAGCGCGGCAGCGGGTTGAATCTGCGCGGGCGGCGCTACGCATTCTGGAACTCGGATCTCGTTAAGTATCGCCTGGGAAGCGATCCACTGTATCTCAGCATCCCGTTCCTGATGGGGCTTCAGCCCGATCTGGCTTACGGCGTGCTGTGGGACAACCCCTCGCGCGGGTGGGTCGATCTGGGCGAGGCCGATCCCGGCGAAAAGACGTTTTTCGCGGAGAGCGGCGAGGCGTGCCTTTACCTGATGGCAGGGCACGATCCGCAGGCCGTGCTGGCGGCGTATACGTCGCTGACGGGGCATATGCCGCTGCCGCCGGTGTGGGCACTGGGCTTCCACCAATCACGGTGGGGCTATGACACGGAAGCCACATTCCGCACGCTGGCGCACCAGTTCCGCCAGCGCCGCCTGCCGTGTGATGCGCTCTACTTCGACATCGACTATATGGACGGCTACCGCGTGTTCACCTGGAACCGCGAGCGCTTCCCGCAGATGCCCGCGCTGTTGAATGACCTCTGTACGCAGGGGTTCAAGCCGGTCGCCATCATCGATCCGGGCATCAAAACCGACAGCAAATTTGATATCTACCTGGACGGCTTGCAGCGCGACGTTTTCCTGAAATATCCCGATGGCACGCGCGTTGCCGCGCCGGTCTGGCCGGGACGCTGCCACTTCCCCGATTTCAGCCGCCCCCATACGCGTGCGTGGTGGGCCGAGCACGTCGGTAAGCTGGTGCAGGCCGGATTCGCCGGATTGTGGAATGACATGAACGAACCGGCGCTGATCAACCCGGGCGGCGAAAAGTCGCTGCCGGATTACGTCGTGCACGACTGGGATGAGCACCCGCGCAGTCACGTGTCGGGCGGGCACAATACGTACGGGATGCTGATGGCGCGCTCGACCTACGAAGGCATGCTCCAACACCGGCCCGACCGCCGCCCGTTCGTGATGACCCGCGCCGCCTACGCGGGCGCGCAGCGCTATACGTCAAGCTGGACGGGCGACAACAGCGCGACCTGGGAGCATCTGCGGCTCAGCATCAGCATGGCGCTGAACATGGGACTTTCGGGGCTGCCCTTCACGGGACCGGATACGGGCGGCTTCCACGGGGAGCCGAGCGCGGAGTTGTTTGCGCGGTGGATGGAATTGAGCAGCGTGCTGCCGTATTTCCGCGTGCACACCATCGCCGGGTCCGCCGATCAGGAGCCGTGGAGCTTCGGGGAGCAGGTCGAGGCGATTTCGCGCAGCGCGCTCGAACGGCGCTACCGGCTGCTGCCCGCGCTGTATACCGCGTTCGCGCAGGCCGTTCGGAACGGCGCGCCGGTGATCCGGCCCCTGTTCTGGATGGAGCCGCGCAACAAGGCACTGTACGGCGTGGACGATGCGTTCATGGTCGGGGATACGCTGCTGGCCGCGCCGGTACTTGAAGAGGGGGCGACCCAGCGCGAGGTGCTGCTGCCCGCCGGGACGTGGTATGCGTTCGAATCCGGCGAGATGCTGCGCGGCGGCGGTCGCGTGACGGTGCAGGCCCCGCTCGACGCGCTGCCGCTGTTCGCGCGCGCCGGGTCGGTGATTCCACTGTGGCCGGTGATGCAGTACGTGGGCGAGCAGCCCCTTGAGGAACTTCACCTGCGCGTGTTCGCCGGGACGGGTGAATCCGTGCTGTACGAAGACGCGGGCGAGGGCTTCGCCTACCGTGACGGCGATGCGCGCTGGTCCGCATTTACGACCGGCTTTCTGCCGGGCGGCGAATTCGTGATCGACTGGCACACCTCCGGCGCGTACCAACCGCCGTACGAGCGCGTGCGCGTCGAAGTGGTGGGGATTTCCGGCGAGCCGGAGCGCGTCGAGCTGGACGGCGGCATGGCCCCCGTGTGGTACTTCAACGAAGGCGTGGTCGAGTTCGTGGCGGGACCGTTCGAGCGCGCGCGGATCATCGGGCGCGGGGCGCTGACGCCCTTTACCGACGAGACGCGACTGCACCCACCGCATTTCAAGTAAATCGGGACCGGTCACTCAGAAACGACGCGGGGACGCTCTTGTACAGGACGTCCCCGCGATGTTTTTCCGGTCTATGCGGCGATTACGCGCGTTACCCGCTGTTCTGGTCGGACAAGCGCTGGCGCGCGGCGCGCAGAATGTCCTCGGTTTCCCACGGCAGCGGATCCCACATGTGCTGCTTGAGATCGAGCTTATCTTTGTCGTCGAAGGTGATGCCTTCCGCTTCCAACCGCCGCCGCTGTTCGGCTGCTGCCGGGGGCGATCCCTTGATGCTGACCCGCCCCTGGGCATTCACCACGCGATGCCACGGCACCTCGCGCTCCCGGCTCGACGGCAGGCTGCTCAAGGCCCAGCCGACTTCGCGCGCGCCGTTGGGAATCCCGATCATTTCCGCGACCTTACCGTAGTTCAATACCTTACCCGGCGGGATCTCGCGCACCAGCGCGTAAACCAGCGCGTTAAACGAGGGGGACGGTTGAGGCGTCATGGGATGACCTCCTGGGTCCGGTTTTCGGGCAGCGCCGCCAGCGCAGCGTCCGCTTCCGTCAAGAATGGATTTTCACCCAACATCATGTGATACACGTCGCGTGCGTCGTCCACCTGACCGTGTGCGCGGTAAAAACGGGCCAGCGCCATGCCGCCGTCATAGGCGCGGAAGCTCGTCGTCAGCGCGCCAAGCTGCGGCAGCGGGCGGAACCCCGACCGGCGCGCATAGACGGTGCTGGCGAAAGACTGCGGCTGCGCCTGAAGGTAGATGCTGTCGAGCAGGTACGTCTCGATCTCGTCCGCCGATGCGCCGCGCCGCGCTTCGATCCGCGCCAGGACATAGTTGCCTACCGCGCCGCCGCGTGGGTCCACGAACAGCGCCTGACGTGCATCTCGTTCGGCCCCGTTCAGGTCGCTGTGGGCAAGCTCGATCTCGGCGCGTTCCAGCGCGGCGCGCTCGTCCACGGGATGCAGCTCCATCGCGCGCGTCAGGTAATCCATGGCGAGCTTGTCTTCCCCAGCGATGCGATGCTCGTACAGCCCCAGCGCCAGCTGCGAGAACCACCCGCCGTTGGGATCGACTTCCGCCGCAAGCTGCGCCGCTTCGCGCCCGGCGTCGCCCAGCACGGCGACGTACAGCCGCTTGTCCGCCGGGATCGACTCGTCCTGCAGAAAGGTGTAAAGACCGCGCAAGGAGATCTTGGGTATTTCGGCGGCGAGATCGGGATTTTCGTCCAGCGCGCGGGTGAAGTTGCCCAGCTTCAGCCAGTACAACGGCTCGGATGGCATGATTGTCGTCGCGGTGACCATCGCCTGTCGCGCCAATGCGTAATCGCCGCGCTGGGTGTACAACGCGGAGAGATTCGCCCAGCCGAGGTCGAAACTCGGGACTTCCGCCAGCGACGCCTCGTGCGCCGCAATCGCCTGATCCAGATACAGGGCGGGTTGGTGGCTTGCCAGCAGGCCCAACACGTAGGCTTCGTGCAGGTCGTAGAGCGCAAGCGACGGATCCCAGGCCTGTGCGTGCTCGGCCTGATCGAGCGCCGTTTCCAGATTGCCGTGCTCGATGCTGCGCAGACTGAGCATCATCCAGCCCTGCGCCACGTCGAGCATCCCGATCCATACACTGAACGCCGCGATGCCCGCCAGCGCGCTCCACGCCAGCCGCCGGGTAACCTGCGCGGGCTGAGGTTCCGGCTGCGGATCGGCGGCAGTGTAGGCGGCTGCGATCAGCAGTGGCAGGACGGAGGCCGTCAGCGGGAAGACATCGACAAGGCTGTGCGTGCAGTAGGCCAGCAGCGCCGCGATGCCGCCTTCCAGCCAGATCCGGTGTTTCGATCCGGCAGCTTGCCACGCCTGCCACCACTGCCGCCCGAACCGGACCAGCAGCCACCCGGCGATCAGCAGGCCGGGGATGCCCATTTCGGCGGCGATGTTGAGCGGCAGGTCGTGCGCGGAGACGAGTCGGTCCTGCGCGATGGCCGGATCGCGGTACGATCTCAGCGCCAGCCCGAACAGGCCGGGGCCGACGCCGGTCACGGGATGATCGCCTACGATTTCCAGCGCGCTGCGCCAGGTGTCGATGCGGCCCATGTCGCTGTCTGCGCGGGAGGATTTTGCCGACCAGACGACGATCAGCAGGCTCACGCCCAGCACCGCGATCAGCAGGCCGCCCAGCACCAGACGGGGCTGGAGCAGCGTTTCCATGCGCCCGGTGCGGCGCTGCCAGCGCAGCACGCCAAAGGCGAACATCACCCCGAGTGCCGCCAGCGCGCCCAGCAGCGCCCCGCGCGAAAAAGTCAGGATCTCGCCGCCCAGCAGAATCGCGGCCAGCGCAAACAGCGCCACGCGCGCCTGCCAGCGTCGGGCGGCCAGCGCCGCCGCCAGCGCCAGCGGAATCAGGATGGCGAAGTAGTTGCCCTCGATGGTCGAGATGTTCAGCGCGGTGCTCAGTGGATCCCACTTCGGCGGGATCGGATCGCTCAGGCCGTGCACGGCGATCCACCGGCTGTACCAGCGTCCCAGTTCCAGCGCGCTGATGCCGAGCAGCACGACGATCACCGCGAGCATCCCCGCTTTGAGGTGGCCGATCCACCCGCGCCGGATGAGATCGACCAGCAGGTAAAAGGCCAGGATGTGCGCCAGCAGCGGCCAGATCATTTCCAGGCTGATGCGGCGGTCCTGCGCGAACAGTGCCGTGAGCACCAGCCAGACGGTGAGCGCCGCCAGCGGCGCATCCAGTGCCGTGCGCGGGAAGGCGCGCCGCGACCGGATCATCTCCACCAGCCAGATGGCGCTCGGCCCGGCGATGAACAGGAAACGCAAACTATCGGGGGTAGGGCCGGTATGCGCGGCGGCTGTGCCCCCAATGAACGTGATATACAGGATGACGAGAATCACCATCACGCGCCGCCATGACATGACATCATCTTCCTTGCAGCGAGAGCATCTTGCCTGCCGTGCGCAGCAGAATCAGCACGTCCAGAGCAAGCGATTGGTGGCGAATGTAGTACAAATCATATTGGAGCTTGATCAGCGCATCTTCCTCGGAACTGCCGTAATGGTAGCTCACTTGCGCCCAGCCGGTAATGCCCGGTTTGGCCGCATGGCGCGTGCGGTAGAAGGGGATCGTGCGGCTGAGCGTGGCGACGAACTCCGGGCGTTCGGGGCGCGGCCCGATCAGGCTCATTTCGCCGCGCAGCACGTTAACCGACTGCGGCACTTCGTCCAGGCGGGTTTTGCGCAGGAACTTGCCGACGCGGGTGATGCGCGGATCGCCGTCGCTGGCCCACTGCGGCCCCGTGTCTCGTTCG
>NZ_DAISHJ010000130.1:0-14660 GCF_036822615.1 Aggregatilinea sp.
GGTCGTGCAGGCCGCCGAGTCGCGCCGCCTGGATACGGTTTACGCCCCTGCCGAGGCGGTCGAGACGTTGGCCGGGCGCGGTGTGCGCGGCACGGTAGGCGGCAAGCTGGTCACGGTCGGCAGCCACAGCCTGTTCGACGCGGAATTCCCCCATCCCGACAGCCTGTGCGCGCAGGTCAGCGCGTCCGAGGCGCAGGGCCGCACGACGATGCTGCTCTCCGAAGGCGACCGCGTGCGCGGCTTCGTGGCGCTGGCGGATGAAGCGCGATCCAGCAGCCGGGCGGTCGTCGCGGCGTTGAACGGCATGGGCCTGCCCACCGTCATGCTGACCGGCGACAATGCGGCGGTTGCGCAGGCAGTCGGCGCGGCGGTTGGTGTGACGGAAGTGCGCGCGGGCCTGCTGCCGCAGGACAAAGTAGACGCGATCGTGGCCCTGCGCGGCGCGCACGGCAGCGTAGCGATGGTCGGCGACGGCGTGAACGACACGCCCGCTCTGGCCGCCGCCACGATCGGCATTGCGATGGGCGGCGCGGGCAGCCCGCAGGCGCTCGAAACCGCTGACGTCGCGCTGATGGCCGACGACCTGTCGCAGCTTCCGTTTGCGGTGCGGCTGTCACGCTTCGCGCGGCGGTTGATCACGCAGAACGTCGTGCTCAGCTTCGGCATGAAAGCGCTGTTCCTGGTCCTGGCGCTGTTCGGCCTGACGACGCTGTGGCTGGCGATCTTCGCGGACGTGGGCATGGCGCTGATCGTCACGTTGAACGGCATGCGCCCGCTGCGCTTCGAGCGCAATCCCGATCCCGCCGCCTGACCCATCCGGTCGGCCCGACCCTGACGGAGGAGTGCGCCTTACGGTACACTCCTCCGTTGTGCGTCAGGTAACAGGCATTCCTACTGCCAGGAATCGTGCAAAACTCACCTTGTGCGCCGCGCCGCCTGGCGCTACAGTGATCCATGTATGTAAGGGTTATATTCATCCCAATCCTCACCCCAGCCCCAATTCATACCCAATTATCGCCGCTTGTTGTAAGGAGAGCACGTGTACCTATGACCACCACCCAGCCGCGCATCGGCACACCCGCCGCCTCGCCGCGGACCTTCAAACTTTCGGAAGACTGGCTCGCCACCGGCATTGGACTGGTAATCGTGCTGGTCATCGGCGCGGGGCTGATCGGCCCCGGTCCGCAAAAGGTCAGCGTCAAAGCTGCGCCGGGCGAAACCGCGAGCGTGCAGGCTGTCGCCGCGAACGGATGGGAAATCAGCGCGACCGTAGGCGATGCCGCCACCCCGATCCAGAGCGCGATCACCGATCTCAACGACGGCGACGCGATCCTAATCACCTGCGAGGACGGTGCGCTGAGCGCACAGATCGCCGGGACGCTGCCGGATGGCACGTCTCGGCCCGACGACAACGCCGTGATCCTCGTCACAAACTCGTGCGACGCGCCGGTATCGATCACCTATACCAGAGCCGCCGCCATTCCCTGGCCCATTTTCAACCTCTTCGATTAGCGCACCCCGGAGATCCATGCAATGTCTGCTGCTGTAGGAACCACTCAATCGCAAGCCGCGCCCGCCGCGCGCCGCCAGATTCCAGGCTTCGTCGTTGGACTGGTGATGCTGCTCGCGCTGACGCTGCTCGTCGCGGAACTGGACCAGGGGATCGCCAACTTCTTCAAGGATCACGACGTCTCGAAAAACCCGTTCGAGTACCCGCTGACGGCGGCGCTGATCGGGTTGGCGGCCAACGCCCTGCTGAAGCTGACCGGAACGTACACGTTCGTACGTCCGGCGGTCCGCACCGAGATGTATTTGAAGATTGGCATCGTGCTGCTCGGCGCCAAGATCAGCTTTGGCGATCTGGTCACCAAGGGCACGGGTGGCCTGATCCAGGCGCTGATCATGGTCACGTCGGTATTTTTCTTTACGTGGTGGTTGGGCGGCAAAGCCCAGCTGCCGGATACGCTGCGCGCGGTGATGTCTTCCGCCGTATCGATCTGCGGCGTCTCGGCGGCTATCGCGGCGGCGGGATCGGTCCAGGCGAAAAAAGAGGAGATCACGTACGTCACGGCGCTGGTGATCGTCACCGCGCTGCCGCTGATGGTGATCATGCCCGCCATCGGGCAGGCCATCGGTTTGCCCTCCGATGTCGCCGGGGCGTGGTTCGGCGGCAACATCGACACCACGGCGGCGGTCGTCGGCGCGGGCACGATCTTTGGCGACGAAGCGCAGCGCGTGGCCACCATCGTCAAGTCGTCGCAGAACGTGATGATCGGCTTCGCCGCGTTCGCGCTGGCGCTGTACTTCGTGACGGTGGTCAAGGGCGGCGAAGGCGAGCGCCCCTCGCCCAAGATAATCTGGCAGCGCTTCCCCAAGTTCGTGCTGGGCTTCGTGTTTGTGTCGATCCTGGCGTCGCTGGAGGCGTTCCCGGCGGGCATCGCCAGCGAGATCAGCACGGCATACCAGTGGCTGTTTACGCTGGCGTTCGTATCGATCGGGCTGGACTTTGCGCCGAGCGCGCTGAAGGAAGCGGGCCTCAAGCCGACGCTGGTTTACCTCGCGGCGACGGTGTTCAATACCGTGCTGGCGCTGATCGTCGCGTCGATCCTGTTCGGCGTGCTGTTCTAGGGACTGCGTGCAGGGCGTGTCGATACACAGCCCAACAGGGTTTTGTAGGGGCGGGTTTGTAACCCGCCTTGCCTTTCGTTACCGGACTGAACAGGCAAAAAACAGGGGTCGGTTTGAAACCGGCCCCTATAGATCCTGTCATATGGGCACGCAAGCACACTGCTGCGGCTTTTGTTTTGACTAACTACTAAAAACTGATGACTGATAACTTGCTTTTTGTGGGTCCAGCAGGATTCGAACCTGCGACCGACCGGTTATGAGCCGGCTGCTCTCACCGCTGAGCTATGGACCCCTTACACAAGCACCCAGGCGAGCTGGGTGCAAAGAGCGGGCAACGGGATTCGAACCCGTGACAACAGCTTGGAAGGCTGATGTGTTACCACTACACCATGCCCGCAAACACGTGGTGGAACGCTTGTTATGATACCCGAATGCGCCGCGCTTGACAATAGGCGCGTCGCGCGCGAGGCAGCATCCAGCCGCCGCGACCACCCCTCCGATGCGCTATAATCCGCACATATTCGCCCGTCACCCGAATAGGATTCGTTCATGAAGCTATCGTCCCGCGCCTACGACCTGTTCAACGCCTTCGAGCAGCCCGGCTGCCCGGTCTGCCGCCTGACGATGAGCAGCGTGCACCAGTACCTCGACAGCCTGATCTACGAATACGTCAACAAGCCCGCCACACACATGATGGTGCGCGCCGCGCGCGGCTTCTGCCCGCGCCACGGCTGGCACATTCAAAACGAAATCAACGCCAGCGCGGTCGGCATTGCCGTGCTGTACGGCGGCGTGGTACGCAATTTGCTCAAAGACATGGGCGACCCCGATCCGAACGGCGGCAAACGCCGCGTCGCGCAGGTGGCGAGCGCGCTTGCACCGCAGGCTCCGTGCCCGGCCTGCGAGCACCAAAACACGGTCGAGGAGCATCTGCTGCGCAATCTGCTGGAACACATCGATCAGGCCGAGTTTGCCGCCGGGTTCGAGCGTTCCGCCGGGCTGTGCCTGCCCCACCTGCGCCAGATGATCGACGTCAACGCCAGCGCGAAGGCCAAAGCGCAGGTGCTGGCGATCCAGCAGGCCGTCTGGTCGCGCCTGCAAAAAGACCTCGAAACGTTTTACGACAAGCAGGACTATCACTACCTGCGCGACGAAATGGGCGACGAAGGCGACAGCCCGCGCCGCGCCATCGAAAGTTTTTCCGGCGCAGACGGCCTGCGCTGAGTGAATACGACCAGCCGGTCCACCTGCCAGCGGGTCATTCGACCCATATAAAAATCCCCTGGCCTCCCCATGCACGGTTCCACCTCCTTCCATTATGCTTGGGACGCACTCATTTTACTGGAAGCCAATAAGGAGGAACCTGTATGCGTAAACTTTCCGCGATGTTATTGATTCTGGTCGCAGCGTTGATGTTGGTGATCGTGCCGACCATCGGCGCGCAGGGTGATAATCCGACCGAGGAGCCTGCCGCGCCGGAAGCGACGCCGACCGTCGACGGCATGGACGCCACGGCGGAAGCCGGAGCCGAACCCACTCAGGACATGATGATGGGCACCGCCGAAGCTGAAGCGACCCAGGAAATGCTGGGGACCGCCGAAGCGCAGCCGCAGGGCACCGACGCATACGTGCGTTTCGCGCACTTTTCGCCGGATGCTGGCGCGGTTGACGTGACGTTCGACGATCAGAGTGCGGCGCAGGGCGTGGAATACCAGACGGTCAGCGACTTCATAGCTGTGCCTGCGGGCGCACATACCGCAATCGTGGGTGATGGCGAGCCGGTCAATCTGGACCTGCCTGCCGGTACGTGGACCACGGTCGTGGTGTCCGGCTTGGCGGAAGACGGCACGCTGACGGTCACCCCGGTGCAGGAGCAGATCGAGCAGATGCAGTCCGGCGTGGCGACGCTGACGTTCGTCAACGCGCTTTCCGGCACGGATATGGAACTGAACCTGATCCGCGATGAAGACATCTTCATCAGCCAGCTTGCGCCGCTCAGCGCGAACACGGGCGTGATCGGTACCTCGACCATCCCGGTGGACTACGGCACGTACCGGTTTGCCGTATCCGAGACGGCCAACCCCGATAACGTGCTCGGTGAGCTGACCGATACGACCATCACCGAAACCAGCGTGTATCTGCTGGCCGCGGTGGGCACGCCCGACGACCCGCAGTTGGTGTGGCACGAAACCTCCCGCGCTCAGATCGACATCGCGCAGGGCGATCTGCCGGAACCCGGCACGATCATGGACGCACTGCGCAACGACGAGCGCCTGGTTCCCTTTGCGGACGCGATCGAAGCCGCCGGTCTGGCCGAGCAGTTGAGCGGCGAGGGTCCGTACACGGTCTTCGCGCCGATCGACTATGCGATGGACGAGATCCGCGCCCGGTACGACAACCCCGACGATCTGGCCGCGTATCTCAAGAGTTTGATCGTGGAAGACGACATCAAGTTCAACCCGCTGATCGACCAGGGATCGGTGACGACGCTCGACGGCGCGACGCAGGAAGTCGCGCTGTCCGGCAACACCGCTACGATGGGCGGCGCGGAAGTGCTCGCGCCCAACATCCCGGCGACCAACGGCACGATCCACATCATCGGCCAGTCGCCGAATAACTAGCGGCTCAGCGGTTAGCGATTACGGTTAGCCGACAGCAAAAATCAGGGGCAGCTTGCAGGCTGCCCCTGTGTCGTTGGTGCGGATAGCTCTGTCTGCGACGAACAGATCCGCACCGGACCACACGCGATCTGCCTGTCTCCCCTCTCCAACCTGGATTGGAGAGGGGCCGGGGGTGAGGTCGCGGTGCGCTGCCGCCGAATATGTTAAATCCGCGAAACGCGCCGCCTCACTCCCACTCGATCGTGGCGGGCGGCTTGGTCGAAACGTCGTACAGCACGCGGTTGACGCCCTTGACCTCGTTCACGATGCGGCTGCTGATGTGCGCGAGCACGTCGTCGGGGATGCGCGCCCAGTCCGCCGTCATGAAGTCGGTCGTGGTGACGGCCCGCAGCGCGATCACCTCGTCGTAGGTGCGGTTGTCGCCCATCACGCCCACGCTGCGCACCGGCAGCAGGATCGCAAACGCCTGCGCGATGGCATCCATCAGGCCCGCCGCGCGCAGTTCGGTCAAAAAGATGTCGTCCGCCGCGCGCAGCGTTTCCAGTCGCTCCCAGGTCACTTCGCCCACGCAGCGCACGCCCAGGCCGGGGCCGGGGAACGGCTGCCGCCACACGATTTCGTCCGGCAAGCCCAGCAGCGACCCGACCGCGCGCACCTCGTCCTTGAACAGCTCGCGCAGCGGCTCCACTAGCTTGGATTTCAGGTGCTCCGGCAGCCCGCCGACGTTGTGGTGCGACTTGATCCGGTCCGCGCCGGGGCGTCCCGTGCCCGCGCTCTCGATCACGTCGGGATAAATCGTACCCTGCGCCAGCCAATCGAGCTGGCCCACGCGCGACGCCTCGCGCTCGAACACGTCCGCAAACGTCTTGCCGATGATCACGCGCTTCTGTTCGGGGTCGGTCACGTCGCGCAGCGGATCGAGGAACTCCTCGGTGGCATCCACCGCGACGAGGTTCCAGCCGAGATTATGCGTCGCCTCGACGACCAGCTCCGCCTCGCCCTTACGCAGCATGCCGTGGTTGACGAACACCGCCACGAGCTGATCGCCCACCGCGCGGTGGATCAGCGCGCCCGCCACGGCGGAATCGACGCCGCCGCTCATGCCGAGCAGCACCCGCTCGTCCCCCACCTGCGCGCGGATCGCCTCCACGCTGGCGTCGATGACGTTTTGCGGCGTCCAGCCGGTCTGTGCGCCGCACACCTCGATCACGAAGTTGCGCAGCATTTCCGTGCCGTGTGCGGTGTGCATCACTTCCGGGTGGAACTGCACGCCGTACAGCCCGCGCGCCACGTCACCGATCGCCGCGAACGGCGCATTATCGGACGAGGCGAGCGTCTTGAAGCCCTCGGCGGGGCGCTCCAGCCGGTCGCCGTGACTCATCCACACCGTTTGAACGGGGTCCAGCCCGGCGAGCAGCCCTTCCGCGCATTGAATCTGGACCTCGGTCTTGCCATACTCGCGGCTGGCGGAGGGCGCGACCTTGCCGCCCAGCGCGTGCGTGATCAACTGCATGCCGTAGCAGATGCCCAGCACGGGCACGCCCGCCTTGAGCACCCAGTCCGGCAGGTACGGCGCGCCCGGCTCGTACACGCTGGCCGCCCCGCCCGACAGGATCACACCGCGAAAATCGGGGACCGCCGCCTGCGCCTGCTCCAGCGTGGCGACGTACGGCAGCAGCGCCGCGTACACGCTCGCTTCACGCACGCGCCGCGCGATGAGCTGCGTCACCTGGCTGCCGAAGTCGATCCCGCCCGACTCAATCGCCATTCGCGCCCTCCAGAACGGGCATTTCCTCACCCTCGAAAACGATGTGCTTCTCGTCCAGATAGGTGATCGTCGCCAGCGCCTCGACCGGCACGCCGTACTTGGTCTGAAGCTCGCCGCGTCCCACTTCGAACGCCTTCTCGACCACGACCGCCACACCGACCAGTTCACACTTGGCTTCGCGGCACATGCGCGCCAGCGCCAGCAGGGTCTTGCCCGACGCCAAAAAGTCGTCCACGATCAGGATGCGCTCGCCGCGCGGCAAATATTCCGCCGCGACCATCAGGTTCGTCTCGCCGCCCTTGGTGTGGCTCGGCGCGTTTTCCATGAAGATCGGGCCGTACATGGTCACCGGCTTGTGCTTGCGTGCATACACCACAGGCACGTTCAGCGCCAGCGCCGCCATCAGCGCCGGAGCGATGCCGGACACCTCGGCGGTCAGGATGCGGGTGGGAGCCGTATGGCGAAACCGGATGGCGATCTCCTCGCCCATCGCTTTGATCAGGTTCGGATCCATCTGGTGGTTGAGGATGCCATCGATCTTCAGGATGCCATCCCCCAGATAAACCCCCTCGGCGCGAATACGATCCTTCAATGCTTGCACGGTTATATCTCCTTCTCTCAGGCCAGACCCGGCGGGCTAGGCGTTATCTACAGCGGCAATTAAGTCCTGGTACATGTTAACCAGCTCAAATAATGAAATAGGGGATTTATAAAGTAAGTCCCCCACAATAAAAGTAGAGGACTCACAGGTTCATCTTCACGCTTTTCCCTAGTGCTTCTCGAACGCGGTACCCAGCGCCCGGGGCGGAGCCGCCCGCACGAAGCGCCGCACCGCCGGTTGGAAACGTGCTGGCGTATACCGCACCAGCCGGTTCAGCACGCCGCTGGTGGCAAACATCAGGGTCAGGATCATCAGGAACCACGGCAGCATGTTGATCACCTGCGTGGGCAAATCGATCACGTTCGAGTCTTGTAGATCGATCGCGATCGAGCGCAGGCCGACGATCAGGTACGCGCCCATCGCCACGCGCCACGGAATCCACAACCCGAAGATCACGATCGCCAGCGCGATCCAGCCTTCGCCCCCGAGGTCTTCTTTCCAGCCCAGCTTGACCGAAAGCGAGTACGTCGCGCCCGCCAGGCCGACCAGCGAGCCGCCGACGACCGTGTAAAAGTAGCGCAGGCGGTTGACCGGCTTGCCGCGCACGAACGCCGCTTCGGGCTGCTCCCCGATGCTGCGCAGCGTCAGCCCGGCGCGCGTGCGGTACAGATACCACCACATCAGCACGATCAGGATCAGGCTGAAGTAAATCAGCACGTTGTGGCTGAACAGCACCGGTCCCAGCACCGGGATATCCTTCAGGATCGGGATCGGTACGACGGGAATTTCCTTGCCCGGCTGGTTGAAGTGCGGCTTGCCCAGGAAGATCGCCAGATCCGCGCCGAGGATGGTCAGCACGAAGCCAACCGCAACCTGATTCAACCGCAGGGCGATGCTCGAAAACACAACGACGAACGCCATCAGCGCGCCGACGGCCATCGCCGCGAGGATCGCGTAGATCAGGCTGCCGGTCGTGCGCGCGACGACGTGCGCCGTCATCGCGGAGAGCATGATCGAGCCGTCGAGCGACAGGTTGATCACGCCCGCGCGCTCCGTGATCAGCTCGCCCTGCCCGGCGATCACGATAGGCGCGGCGGCGCGGACGATACCGCGCAGCGTGCTGGATAATCCGTCCATAAGTCCTCGTTTTTAGCAAACAGCGTTTAGCCGTCAGCCTTTAGCACAAGCAAACAATCCCGCTTGACCTGCCAACTATGCTCCGACACCCGTGCGCATCGTTTTGGCTCACCGCCAATCGCTAACAGCTAACGGCTGCTTTTTACGTACGATCCGTGTCATCGGTGGGCAAGGTCTGGCGTGGCGGGAAGAATCGATTGCGCACGCCGAACGACAGCACGACCATCAGCACGACCGTGCTTTGCAGCACGCGCACCAGCGACCGGTCGAGCGACAAGTCGTGATCCCACAGGAAGCCGTTCTCGATGCTCTGGCCGCCCTTCGACAGCATGGCGAACACGAACGAGACGAACGGCGTCAGGATCGTGGACAGCCCGGCCAGCAGCACCACCAGGATCGCCAGGAAGCCCAGACCGCCCGACGGCGACGCCGTGAGCTTGTTCACGTCGGGAGCCATCACGCGGAACGCCCCGGCGATGCCCGCCAGCGCGCCGCACAGCGCCATCGACAGGTAAATGTTACGCTCGGTGCGCACGCCCAGCAGGAACGCCGAGCGCATGTTTTTGCCCATCGCGCGAAGCTGCAAGCCCCAGCGCGACACGTACATGATCACCGCCACCAGCACGAACGCGCCGATCGCCACGTAAATCGGGATCGGGCTGAGCCGCCGGAACTCCTCGAAGGTGGGAAGCTGTGCGTTGGCCGGGAAGCGCGCGGTTTCGGTCGCGCGGCTGCCGATCGGCTGCCACGGGCCGCCGTTGGAAATCAGGAACATGTTGAACGTCTGCGCGATGAAGTTCAGCGCCACGCCGCCGAAAATTTCGTTGACGCCGCCGCGCGTCTTTAGCACGGCGCATACCAGCGCCCACGCCGCGCCCCCCGCCGCCGCGAATATCACGCACAACACCAGGATCACCGGGCGGCCCAGGCCGAGATCGACCGGGAAGTGCCCTTCAGCGAACAGCCGGATCGCCCACGTCGCGCCGATCGCGCCCGTGATCATCTGGCCTTCGACGCCGATATTCCACAGGCCCGCCGTATACACCAGCACCAGCCCGAACGACGTGATCGCCAGCGGCATCCAGTACGAGACGAGATCCGCGCGTTTGGCGGCGTCGGCCAGCGTGCCCTGGTACAGGTAGTCCCACGCGACGGTGGGACTGGCTCCCTGCCATTCCAGGATCAGGACGATGATCCCCAGCGCCACCGCGATGCCAAAAAACGGCGCCAGCACCGCGGGCAGCAGGTCGCGCAGGTAGCTCCACCACATCGAAGTCGGCGACGGCTGAGTGACGACCTTATCCGGCTGCGAGCGCGTAGGCGTTTCCTGCATAATGCCGCTCATGCGCCGCTCCTCCCGCCGATCAGCTCGCCCAGATGGCCCGCCGTCATCAGGGCCGGATCGTCCACCATTGTCACCTGCCCGCCAAAGAAGACCAGAATGCGGTCGCTGTATGCCACGATCTCGTCCAGCTCGGCGGAAATGAACAGGATCGCCGTGCCGTCTTCGCGGCGTGCCAGAAGCTGCTCCCAGATGTAATTCGCGCTCTCCACGTCCAGGCCGCGCGTCGGGTGTTCGAGCAGCAGCAGTTTCAGCTTGCTGCGCAGCAGCGAGAGGGCAAACCGCTGCTGGTTGCCGCCCGAAAGCGTCTGGATCGGGCTGCCGGGGCGTCCCTTCACGTTGAAGTGGCTGATGCGATCCTGCGTCGCGCGGCGCGCCTGGAACCAGTTCACCCACGGCGCAGCGGTGGGCAGCGTCAGCGCGAAGTGTTCCGTCAGCGTCATCCCGGCGATCAGCCCTTCTTCCAGGCGTCCGGCGGGCAAAAACGCCACGCCCGACTGCACGAAGCGGTGATACGGTTTGCCTGCCATCGAGCGCCCGGCGATCTGAATCGTGCCGCTCTGCGGCGCGAGCAGCCCCGTGCACGCCCGGATAAACTCACCCTGGCCGCTGCCGTCCAACCCGGCAAGGCCGATCACCTCACCCGCGCGCATATCCAGCGACACGTGATCGACCGTCAGGCGGCGGCTCACCACGGATACATCCTTGACCGCCAGCACCGCCGGACCCACTTCGACCGGGGGGCGTTCCTGCCGGTCCACCACCTTGCCGAACATCAGCTCGACCAGTGTGCTAATCGCGCAGGGGATTGCCGTGCGGCCCACGTACGATCCGCGCCGCAGCACCACCGCCTCGTCGCACAGCTCGATCACATCTTCCAGCTTGTGCGACACGAGCACAACCGTCAGGCCGTCCTCTTTGGCAAGCGATTTCAGTACGTCGAACAACCGCGATTTCTGCTCGGCGGAAATGCCCGTTGTCGGCTCGTCGAGGATCAGCACGCGCACGTTCAGCGACAGCAAGCGGATGATCTCCAACTGCTGCCGCTCGCCGATAGTCAGCATGTCGATGTACGCGTCGGGATCGAGATCGAAGTGGAACCGTTTGGACAGCGCCACCAGGGCTTCGCGGGCCGACTGGCGGTCGGGAAAGAAGCCTCCGGGCCGTCCGGCAATGAAATTTTCGAGGACCGTAAAGGGAGGGAAATCGAGCGGATCCTGGTACAGCATACCGATCCCATGCTCGATCGCCCCTGTCGGGCTTTCCAAAACGACCGGCGTCCCGTCTACCAGGATCTCGCCGCTGTCGGCAGCCTGATAGCCGGACATAATTTTCATTAAAGTACTTTTGCCTGCGCCATTTTCGCCAAGGATGGCATAAATGTGGCCGCCCTCGAACGTCAGCGAGATATCCTGATTGGCCCGCACGCGCCCGAAGGATTTCGAGATATGGTTGAGTTCGACGCGCATAAGCTTCTTTCGAATACAGCCGGATGCCGACGCCAAAACGCCAGTGGTTCCGCCATGCCCGGAAGTATACCGGATCGGGCGCGGTCAAGGCTACACAACAGCGCGATCCGCGCTCAAACAGCGGGAAAAGAAGAGGAGAGGGGGACAATCCCCCTCTCCCCGTGTGTCCACACAGCAGAGCGTTACTCGCTCGTGCCTACGATCCCTTCGAGAAGCTGCGGCGGCGTGACCTCATCGGAGGTCGCGGCCTCGTCGGCGTTGGCCGCCTGATACCAGACCTGCTTTTCGCTCGCAACTTGGCCGTCCTCCAGGAAGACGGAGCCGTCCTGGAAGTTCAGCGGGCCGGTCCACAGGTTCAGACCGCCCTCTTCGCCCTGCGCGCCCGCCGCCAGACCGGCGATGAACTCGTCGAGCGTCGCCTTCTCGTCGTCGGTCAGAGCGTCGCCATATTCAAAGCCAACCGCCGACGTATCGGGGTTGTTGATGTCGGACCAGTCCGGCGCGTTCCACGCCCAACCGGGTTCCCACGTGCCATCCATCACCGCATTCACGGTTTCGAGATAGGCGGGGCCCCAGTTGAAGTACGGCACGCCCAGGCAGATCTCAGGAGCTTCCGCGCAGCCATCCTTGTAGTCGTAGGAAATGGCCCACACGCTGTCGCCTTCCGCCGCGCGCTGGTTCGCCACGACGAGCGCCTCGGTGGTGTCGATGCCGGAGATCAGCACATCCGCGCCGTCATCCAGGAAGGCATTCGCCACTTCGGTCGGGTCGAGCGTCACGCCGGGGATGTTGAACCAGAAGCCGATCCAGGTCACGCTGAACTGGAGTTCGGCGGGGTCCATACCACGGTAGTTCTGGTAGCAGTACTGCGCGCCCAGATACACAGAGTTCACCAGACGGGTCGTTTCGGGGTCGATCAATGGCCCGATGTAACCGATCTTGCCGGTTTCGGTCTTCAGGGCCGCGGCGCAGCCGGCGATCATCTTGCCGTATTCCATCTGGCCCATGAAGTTGCCCAGATTCTCCGGGGCGCCTTCCCAGGCCGCGTCATCGCCGGAAGCATTGATAAATGTGACATCGGGGTACAGCCCGGCCACAACCGTCGTGTCAACTTCAAAATCTGCCGAGGTCGTAAGAATGAGTTTTGCGCCCTGATTGACCATATCCTGGACTGCCGAGTCGAGGGTGGTTTCGGGGCGATCTGCCGAGTTCAGGCTTTCGAGCACGATCATCTTTGCGCCGGGTACGTTTTCTTCCACGTACAGCCCGGCCTCATAGTGCGCTTGGCTCCAGCCGTGATCGTCCTTCGGGCCGACCAAAATCACGCCGAAGATGAACTCGTCACCCTGCGCGACTGCCGGCACGACGCCGCCAATCACAACTGCGGCCAGGATGAGTAATACGGTTAATTTCCTCAACATGTACGCTCTCCTCGAACTGTGAATCAAGGACACGCCGGGTCTTTTTAACCCCGCTTTAAAAATCAGTGTATTAGAAATTGGGCCAAAAGGCTACTACAAAAGGCACAAACCTGGGGCGATTTTACGCAGCACGTATCCCGCCTTCGCCTGGATGCGAATTGGTCAAATGCACGAACGGCGGCGTAATATGGCGAGTAAATGACGATCGAAAAATCATGGGCGGGTTTTGAGTCCACACGCATTGCGTTAAGCCCCTTCAAGGGGAAAATAGACCGTCGCGCTTTTCGTAGGGGCGATGCTTGCGTCGCCCGTCAAGGGGAAAAACGGGTAGATCAAGCTCTACCCCTACGGTTCCTGCCGCTGGCGCTTTGACTTGACGCCAGCGGAAACGGTCACAACTGCTCGGCCAGCCTGATGCCTATGGATGTTGATCCTGCCCCTGGCTGTCTGCTACCGCCTACGCGAACAGCTCCACCGGCGCGAACGCTTCCACATCCACCAGCCCCAGGTCGGTCAGCTTCAGCGCGGGGATCACTTCCAGCGCCATGAAGCTCATCGCCATGAACGGATCGTGCATGCCCGATCCGAGCGTATCGCGCGCCGCGTCGAGCAGCGCATCCAGCGCCGCGCGGATATCCCCCACCGGCGCGTCGCTCATCAGCCCGCCGACCGGCAGCGGCAGTTTTGCCAGCACGCGGTCGCCATCCGTGACGACCAGCCCGCCGCCCATCTCCTCCACGGCATGCGCCGCCGTCATCATGCTGTCGTCGTCCACGCCGATCACGACCAGATTGTGATGATCGTGCGCGACGGTCCCGGCAATCGCGCCGCGCTTGAGGCCGAAGCCGTGGATGAAGCCCTTACCCATGTGCCCCGTACCGTTGTGCCGCTCGATGACCGCCATCTTCAGGATGTCGCGCGCTGGGTCCGCGACGGCGTTCCCGTCCAGCGTGGTCACCGGCTCGATGCAGTGCTGCGTCACGAGCTGATCCGCGATGCTGCCGATCACGCGCACGCGCTCGCCCTGCGCAGGGATGGTGAAATCGACCGTGTCCCAGTTGATGTGCAGCGCGACCGGCAGGCTCGCGCCGCTGTGCGGCGCAAAGTCCACCACCAGCGCGCCCTCGTGTGCGACGATCTGCCCGCCGCAGAAAACCACCTCGGCGCGCGGCGCGGCGAGATCGGAAAACACGATCAGGTCGGCGCGGCGGCCCGGCGCGATTGCGCCCCGGTCGTGCAGGCCGAAGTACTCGGCGGTGTTGAGCGTGCCCATGCGGATCGCGGTGATCGGGTCGATGCCGCCTTCCGCGATCGCCACGCGGATCATATGGTCGATGGAGCCGTCGTCGAGCAGATCGGCGGGCTGGCGGTCGTCGGTGCACCAGCAGATGCGGTGGCTGTTTTCGGGCGTGATCAGCGGCAGCAGCGGGCGCAGGTTGCGCGCGTTGGTCGCCTCGCGGATGAAGATCGTCAGGCCCTTGCGCAGCTTCTCCCGCGCCTCCTCGACGGTGGTACACTCGTGGTCGCTTTGGACGCCTGCCGCGATGTACGCGTTGAGATCCTTGCCGCGCACGGCGGGACAGTGCCCGTCGATGGGATGACCCTCGAACGCCTCAAGTTTGTCCAGCACGCCGGGCGCGGTGGCCGACAGGGCCGTGACCTCGGCCGCGAAC
>NZ_DAISHJ010000131.1:0-14433 GCF_036822615.1 Aggregatilinea sp.
CCACCAGCAGCAGCCCGGCGAGCAGCATCGCGCCGCCCGTGCCCTGCGCCGCCACCGGATCGTCGCCGCGCAGCAGCAGCACCAGCACCGCGCCGCTCAGCGCCGAGCCCACGAGCATCGTGACCAGCAGAATCAACGCAAACCGGCTTCCGAGCCGGAGCGCGCTCCACTGCTGTTCCAGGCGATGCCGCATGGTATGCCGATTCCGTAACAGGGCGGGTTGGTGCTGTACAAAGTCCATGATCCTAATTATACGGGCAGCGATCAAGTCCCGCGCGTCAGGAGCATGAATTTTTTAGGAATTGTGTAAGGAAAACCGCGAGCGCCGCGTTTTCTCCTCTTCGCGACGATGTTATACTCATCCGCAGCGCAGCTCTTACCCGATCACCAAAGAGAGTGTGATGAACAGCCTCACGCCACAACGTTTTATCGACAAATGGTCGCGGACGGAACTGAAAGAGCGTGCCAGCGCCCAGGAGCATTTCTCCGACGTCTGCCACTTGGTCGGCCACGCCACGCCCGCCGAGATGGACCCCAGGGGCGAGTTCTTCACCTACGAGTACGGCATGAAGACCAGCGAAGGCCGCCAGGGCTACGCCGACGTGTGGTACAAGGACCACTTCGCCATCGAGTATAAGGGCAAAAACAAGTATGACACACTCGACGGCGCGTTGCAGCAGCTCCAGCGCTACCGCGAAAACCTGCACAACCCGCCCCTGCTGGTTGTCTGCGACATCGAGCACTGGGAAGTGCACACCAACTGGACCAACACCGAAAAGCAGGTTTACCGCTTCACCAACGCGGACATTCTGACGCCGCGCGTGCAGCGGATCCTCCGCGCACTGTTTTTCGACCCGGCCTACCTCCACCCCGACCGCACCGCTGCCGAGGTCACAGCAGATGCGGCGGACGTCTTCCGCGACATCGCGCAGAACATGCGCCAGTGGGAAGCCGCGCCGGAGCGCATCGCGCACTTTTTGACCAAGCTCGTGTTCTGCCTGTTCGCGGAAGATGTGGGCCTATTGCCCGCCGGGGTGAGCGGCAAGCGTATCTTCACCGAGATCATAGAGGCCACGCGCGAGAAACCAAAGGATTTTGTGTACTACACGCAGCAGTTGTTCCAGGCGATGGCCGAGGGTGGCAAGGTGATGCTGCGCGACATCCCCTACTTCGACGGGCGGCTGTTCGAGGACGTAGCCGTCGAGGAAATCAGCTACGAGGCGCTGGCCGCGCTGGAAAAGGCGTGTCACCTGGACTGGTCGGCGGTCGAACCGGCGATCTTCGGCACACTGTTCGAGCGCAGTCTGGACCCCGGCAAGCGCGCGCAATTGGGCGCGCACTACACCAGCCGCGACGACATCCTGCTGATCGTCGAGCCGGTGCTGATGCAGCCGCTGCGCCGCGAGTGGGAGGCGATCCAGCAGGAGGCCGCGCCCGTACGCGAACGGTACGACGCGGCGCTGGCGTCCGGCCCGCGCGCTAAGGTGACCGCCGCCGCCAACGAGCTGATCGCCCTGCGCGAGCGCATCCTGGCCCGCCTGCGCTCGATCACCGTGCTGGACCCGGCCTGCGGATCGGGCAATTTCCTGTACGTGTCCTTGCAGCTGCTCAAGGACATGGAAAAAGAGGTGATCCTCCACCCGCTGTTTGCCGGGCTGCAAACGCCCTTCCCGGCGGTGCACCCGCGCCAGTTGTTCGGCATCGAGATCAACGAGATCGCGCACGATCTGGCGAGCATTGTGGTGTGGATCGGCTACATCCAGTGGCAGCAGAACAACGGCTACCTGAGCTTCAAGGAGCCGATCCTGGAGCCGCTGGATAACATCCGGCAAATGGACGCGATCCTGGCCTTCGACGCGGACGGCGCGCCGGTCGAGCCGGAATGGCCGAGCGCGGACGTGATCGTGAGCAATCCGCCGTTTTTGGGGAGCTTTAAGCGTCGAGAGCAACTAGGCGATAGTTACGTTGACGCCCTTGCGCAATTGTACGACAACCGCATGTCTGGATTTACGGATCTCGTTACCTACTGGTTTGAACGTGCAAAAACTCAATTGCAGCAAGGCAAAGTAAAACGGGTGGGTCTGTTAGCAACTAACTCTATTCGCGGTGGCACAAATCGAGAGGTATTAAACCGAATCAAAGAGGTTGGCGATATTTTTATGGCGTGGTCAGACCGCGAATGGATTCTAGAAGGTGCAGCCGTTAGAGTATCAATGGTGGGCTTTGATGATGGCTCGGAATTCGAGAAGGAACTGGACGGTCAATCAGTAGCGTTTATCAATTCCGATTTAACTAAAAGTGTCGATGTTACAGGAGCACAACGTCTAAAAGAAAACATAGGAATTAGCTCAATCGGACCTCAAAAGGACGGTCCACTTGATATTCCGCAAGATCTTGCGGAAACCATGTTGGCAGCAACTAATATCTCTAAACTTGATAACTCAAATGTTGTAAAGCCTTATATGAATGGCAATGATATTGTGAAGCGTAGTCGTCAATACTGGGTTATAGACTTCGCTTCGTTATCTGAAGAGGAAGCTGCTCAGTATGAAATACCCTTCAAGTATCTCGAACAGATTTTAAAACCTATACGCTCCACTAATAGAGATCGCCAACGGCGAGAAAACTGGTGGCGAATGGGTCGAAGCGGCAGTGACTATCGCGCGTCAGTTGCGGGTCTAACACGGCAGATCTTCACTCCTAGAGTTGCTAAACATCGTGTTTTTGTCTGGGTAGATGTCCGAGTTTTTCCCGATAGCGCAGTGGTTGCCATCGCCCGATCCGACGACTACTTCTTCGGGGTGCTGCACTCGAAGCTGCACGAGGTGTGGTCGCTGCGCATGGGCACATGGCTCGGCAAGGGGAACGATCCGCGCTACACGCCCACCACGACGTTCGAGACGTTCCCGTTCCCGTGGCCGCCCGGCCAGGAGCCGACCGATCACCCCACCTACCGGGCCATCAACGCGGCGGCGCAGCAGCTCCACACGGAGCGGGAGGCGTGGCTCAACCCGCCCGGCGTGCCGGAAAGCAGGCTCAAAAAACGCACGCTGACCAACCTGTACAACGCGCTTCAGGTGTTCCGGGGGGAGGCGTCGGGCCGGGTCGAGACGGCCGCGGGGGACTTCGCGCCCCGGCTGGACGTGCTGCACCGCACGCTCGACGAAGCCGTGTGCGACGCGTACAGCTGGCCGCACGCGATCCTGGCCGACGAAGAGGAGATGTTACGGCGGCTGCTGGCGCTCAACCTGGAACGGGCAGGCGACGCCTAGCGCCTCGACGCGCGGCGGATGCGCTCGTCCTGCCCGGCCAGCAGATCCGCCAGCGCGACCGATTCCCCGTCCGCGGTCAGGTCGTCCATCAGGCGGCGTTTCAGCTCGCGGCGATCCTCGTCGTCCATCAACTGGAGCAGCAGCGCGACCCGCGCGTCGTCCGGCCCGGCGCCAGTGGGCGCGGCGCGTTTGGCTTTTTCCGCCGTCGCAGCTTCCGCCGGTCTCGAATCGTAGGACGTAAAGGCCCACACCAGCCAGATCGCAAGGTTCCCGGCGAACGCGGCGAACACGGCAAAGCTCACCATGCCGTCATTGGCGCCTACCATCTTGGCCGCGAGCACGGCGAACCAGATAAACACACTTGCAATCGCTGAAAAAAAGAGGCTCCGCCAGCGTTCCATAAGTCGTCCATCTCCCATATCCGGCATAGAAGCAGCCCCGCCTCAAAAGCGGCCTGCTTTCCGAGTATTCCCGCCGTTACCGTCCCGCTGCGCGGAGGATGCGCTCGTCTTGCGCGGCGAGCAGATCCGCCAGCGCCATCGATTCCCCGTCCGCGCTGACCTCATCCATCAGGCGGCGTTTCAGTTCGCGGCGATCCTCGTCGTCCATCAACTGAAGCAGCAGCGCGATCCGCGCGTCGTCCGGCGCGGTGGCTACGGTGGGCGCGGCGCGCTTGGCTTTTTCTGCCTTTTGCTCCGGCTCCTCCGACTGGTAGGTCGAAAAGGTCCACACCAGCCACAGCGCCACAGTGCTGCCAAAACCGACTATCAGCCCGAACGTGATCAGATCCTCGTCCGGCGATAGGAGCTTTATCGCGGCAACACCCGCCCAGATAATGACGGTTGCCAGAATGGTATACAGAAGCCGGGTGCGGGTGCGGTTCATAGGGGCGCTCCTGGATCTCGTAAGCAGCACGGGCCGCGCCTGCCGTCAGGCAGGCAGCACTGCCCGGACTGCGGCAGCAGCGGTTTATTCATTTTACGCAGCAGACTGCGGTAAGGTTGCGGATCGGGAACACTCAGGGGGCACGCAGCGCGGCCTTGAGCACGCGCTCGGCAATGGGTCCCTCGCGGATCACGCGCAGGTGACCGTCGTCGATCGACACCACGGTCGAGGGGATACCGCCCTGGCACGGTCCGCCGTCGAGGTACAGCGCCACCGAATCGCCCAGCATATCCTTGGCGGACTGGATGGTGCAGGCCGCCGGTTCGTCCGAGCGGTTGGCGCTGGTGACGGCCAGCGCGCCGCCCGCCGCCGCGATCACCGCCCGCGCTGCCGCGTGATCGGGCACGCGCACGCCGACCGTCGGCAGCATGGAGAGGTTGCGCGGCAGGTGGTAGCGCTTGGGCACGACGATCGTCAGCGGGCCGGGCCAGAAGGTTTCGGCCAGCCGCCGCGCCTCGGGGCCAAAACTGCCCGCGACGAGTTCCACGGCATCCACGCTGGAAAGCAGCACCGGCACGGCTTTTTCCGGCGCGCGCTGCTTGGCGAGGAAAATGTGCGCGATGGCGGCTTCGTCAATAGCCGACGCAAGCCCGTACACGGTATCGGTGGGCAGCACGACCAGCCCGCCGGTACGCAGCACGTCGCCCGCCCGTCCCACAGCATCTTGCGCATTGATGGGAATCGTCCGTGCCATCGCTCAACCCTTTCGTTCGAGGCTCACAACCCGGTCATGCCCGGCGTAATCGAGATGCAGGCGCGCCGCCGCGCGGGGAAATGCCGCTTCAGCGAGCGCCATCACAGCCTGTCCCTGCCCCGCGCCGATCTCCAGCAGCAGCAGTCCCGCCGGAGCCAGCACGTCGGGAGCCTGCGCCAGCAGCCGCCGGATCACGTCCAGGCCGTCCGGCCCGCCGTCGAGCGCCAATCGCGGTTCGTGCTGCGTCACGGCCAGCGCCGCCAGATCGCCGGACGGGATGTAAGGCAAATTCGCCGCGATCATGTCCGCCTGCACGCCGCACGCCATCACCGGGACCAGCAGATCGCCGTGTAAAAAGGTGATACGCTCCGCCAGCCCATAAGCGTCAGCATTCTGCCGCGCGACGGCTACCGCCTCGGCGGAAACGTCCACCGCCCAGGCGCGTGCGTCCGGCAGGTGTGCGGCCAGGGTCACAGCGATCGCGCCGCTGCCCGTGCCCACGTCCACCAACCGCAGATCCGTCCTGCCGCGCGCCCAGTCCAGCGCCATCTCGACGAGATGTTCCGTCTCCGGGCGGGGAATGAGCACGTCCGGCGTCACGGCCAGATCGCGGTCGAAGAACGCGCGGCGTCCCAGCAGGTACGCCACCGGCACGCCCGCCGCCCGCCGACGGATCAGCGCCCAGTACACGGCGGCCTGATCGGGCAGCAGCGGCTGGTCGGGATGCGCGATCAGCACGGTCCGGTCCACGCCGAGCACGTGCGCCAGCAGAATCGCGGCGTCCAACGGCTCGGACTCACCCGCCTCGGCCAGCGCAGCGCGTGCCCAGGCCAACGCCTGATCGATGCGCTCCAGCGAAATCATGGTCTGCTCCCGGCCAGAGTTGTTCCGGCAGTGATGCGGCGATCCGGCACTCAGACGCCGACGGCTTGCAGGCGATCCGCTTCGTCGCGCGTCGCCAGCTCGTCGATGAATTCGTCCAGGCCGCCGTCGATGACTGCGGGAAGGTTATAAACCGTCATGCCGATGCGGTGATCGGTGACGCGGTTTTGCGGATAGTTGTAGGTGCGGATCTTCTCGCTGCGCTCGCCCGTGCCCACCTGGCTGCGGCGGTCGGCGTCCTGCTCGCTGCGGATGCGCTCCTGCTCCATGTCGTAGAGCTTGGCGCGCAGCACGCTCATGGCGCGCAGCTTGTTCTGAAGCTGGCTGCGTTCGTCCTGGCACGCAACGACGATGCCGCTCGGCAGGTGCGTGATGCGGATCGCCGTCTCGTTTTTCTGCACGTTCTGGCCGCCCGCGCCGCCGGAGCGGAACGTATCGATGCGCAGGTCGTTGGGGTTGATGTCCACTTCGACGTCGTCCATTTCGGCCAGCACGGCGACCGTGGCGGTCGAGGTGTGGATGCGGCCCTGGCTTTCGGTGACGGGCACGCGCTGGACGCGGTGCACGCCGCTCTCATACTTTAGCCGTGAATACGCGCCCTTACCTTTGACCGCGAACACGATTTCCTTGTAGCCGCCGACGCCCGTATCGCTGGAATCGAGCACTTCAACCTTCCAGCGGTTGTTTTCAGCGTAGCGCGTGTACATGCGGAACAGGTCCGCGGCGAAGATGCCTGCCTCGTCGCCGCCCGTCCCGGCGCGGATCTCGACGATCACGTTCTTGTCGTCACGCGGATCGCGCGGCAGCAGCAGGCGCAGCAGCTCGGCTTCCATATCGGGAATGCGCGCCTCGATGTCCGAGGCTTCCTCGCGCGCCAGGTCGGCCATGTCGGGATCGTCAAACAGGACGCGGGCCTGTTCCAGCTCGTCCATCGCCTGCTGGTATACGCGTGCGGCCTGCACGATGTCTTCCAGCTCGGCGCGTTCCTGCGCGTATTCCGCGACCTTCTCGTAATCGGACACATTTGCGGGATCAGAGATCAGGCGTTCGAGTTCCTCATAACGCGCGACGATGCCCGCCAGTTTATCTAGCATAGGGTGTACCTCACACAAAAAAACCCCAGGGGGTGATGATGTCGCAGATTATACCACAGAGGCGAACGGAGACTGAAGGCGGAGGGCAAATCCGGCGCTGTCGATCACGCGCCCGGATGAGTCTCGACATTGTCACGTTACGCGTACCCCTCCTACCGCTGAAAAGACAAGGGGGCAGTTCGAAACTGCCCCCACGAAAAAATCTGCTGGTTGTAGCGGCGCTTACGCGGCTTCCGGCGCAGGCTGCGCGCCGTTGTGGATGCCCGCCATCAGCAGGCCCAACTGCTCACGCGTCGCCTGATCGGCGGGCAGCGTATCGATGATCTTGCCCTTGTACATCACCGCGATGCGGTCCGACAGCGCCATGATCTCGTCCAGTTCCGCCGAAACCAGCAGCACCGCCGCGCCTGCGTCGCGCTGCTCGATGATCTGCTGGTGGATGAACTCGATCGATCCCACGTCGATGCCGCGCGTCGGCTGGGCCGCGATCAACAGCTTCGGCTTGCGGCTGAACTCGCGGGCGACGATCAGCTTCTGCTGGTTGCCGCCGGAGAGGTTGCCGCCGTCCGTCTCGGTCGACGGCGTGCGGATGTCGAAGCGCTCGATCAGCTCCACGGCGTGATCGTGAATCGCGGTCGCGTTGCGCAGCAGGCCGCCGTTCGGCTCCGACGGCTGGCCCTCGCGCCCCAGGGCGCGCGCCATCGCCCGCCGGATGGACAGGTTCATCGAGCGGAAGACGTTCCGCACGGCCCCGACCCCCAGCACGCGCAGCGTGATCAGGTGCGCGATCGCGCCGAACGCAATCTCGCTCACGATCAGCAGCACCACGCCGATGATGAACGGCCACTGCAGCGCAGCGGACTGTTCGCCGCCCATGCCCTTCGTCACGTCGATCGCGCGCAGCGCTTCCGGCACGTCGTAGAGATCGAGCAGCGCCGTCCACAGCGTCGTGTTCCAGAAGTGCACCGCCAGCGCGGTTAGCCCGGCCACGATCAGCCCGAACAGCACCGCGTAGCTGAGCAGCGCGGCGGGCAGCTCGACGTTATCCGGCTCCTGCGCGTAGGGGCGGTTGTAGTAGTCGTTGAGCACGAGGTTGTCCGCGACGGTGTAATCCTTGACCAGCCCGTGCCGCAGCCGGTCTTCGGGAACGTGGCTCGTGCCGATGTCCTTGATGCGCCGCGCCGTGATACGCTCGCGGCGGATCACGCGCAGGCCGAGCATTTCATCGAACCAGTTGCGGTGCGCGGGATCGCGCAGCGCCAGCACGAACGAGATCACCGCCGGGACCACGGCGACCAGCCGCAGCACCAGGATGATCAGGTAGCGCGCCGCCAGCGGCAGGATGCCGGGCTTGTGATCGTCGTGCGTGGCGATTTCCAGGCTGAAGAACGACATGCCGATGGTCTTGGATGCCGCCTTCCAACTGCCCAGGAAGTACAGCACGTCCACGACTACCGCGCCGATCAGCACCGTGGCGACCTTAGTCGCGGTCGAGGCCTTGTCGAACGTGCCTTCGCCGAAGTAGAAGATGAAGTAGTTCACGAAGTACGCCAGCATACCGACGATCACCATGTCGATGACGAACGCCGCCGCCCGCGCCCAGATGCTGCCGGTCGGCTGCACGTCGGGCTGAAGCTCGACGCCCAGCAGATTCACCGTGCCGCCGGTCGCATCCCGCAGGCCGGTCAGCACCTCGACCAGTTCCGTCTGGCCGTTGCCCTGCACGCCCGCGATGCCCAGCACCTCGCCGGACTGCACGTCGAAGCTCACGCCGTCCAGCGCCGCCACGCCGCGATCGTTCAGTGCCGCCAGATCCTCGACCTTGAGCACCGACGCGCCCGGATGCGCGACGTCTTTCTCGACTTCCAGGATCACCTCGCGGCCCACCATCATCTCGGCCAGCGAGGACTCGGTCGCTTCGTCGGGCGTGGTCGTACCGACCACCTGCCCGCCGCGCATGACGACGATGTTCGTCGCCACTTCGAAGACTTCCTTCAACTTGTGCGTGATGAAGATGATCGACACGCCCTGCGCCGCCAGCTCGCGCATGATCTTGAACAGCTCGCGGCCTTCCTGCGGCGTCAGCACGGCGGTCGGCTCGTCCAGGATCAGGCCTTGACGATCTCCACGCGCTGCTGCGCGCCGACCGGCAGCTTTTCGACCACCGCGTCGGGATCGACTTCCAGGCCGTACTGCTGCGACAGGTCGCGCACGCGCTGGGCCGCGGCCCGCTCGTTGCGGATCTGCATCAGGTTGTCCAGCGTGTTCACGAGCGTATCGACGATGCTGTCGATGGGCGACGGCTTGGTGACCGTCGTCTCGTCCAGCGCCGCGCGGTGGCGGATGGTCCGCCACACGATGAAGCCCAGGCCCACCGCCGCCAACAGCGTCAGCACGACCTGAAGGGCGCTGTCAACCTCGCCCAGATCGTCCCACAGCACAGCCACGTAACCGACCGCCAGCAGCCCCAGCGCGCCGATCTCGATCTGCGACAGGCGCCACGGCGTCGTATTCACACCGCGCCACGAGCCGATGCTGTGCGTACCGAACACGAACAGCAGCAGCGCCAGACTCAGCGCCTCCGCGATGGGCGGCGCGTCGTCGATGGCGTCCAGCAGGCCGCCCGGCACACCCTGATCGCGGTATTCCTCGACAGCGGCTTTAGCCGCGTCCAGCAGTCCATCCATGCCGGTCCCGGCGTCGTCGGCATCACGCGCCGCGCGCCGCCAGTCGAACTCGATGCGCTCGTGCGTAATTACCTCGACGGTGACCGTCTGACCGTCTACGACCTGTTCTTCCTCGCTGACCACGTCGATCTGCTGGCGCAGCGCCACGTCGATCAGCGCGACGCGCGTCACGCGGCCCACCTGCGTGGCGATCCACAGCGCGGCGAAGGCCAGCCCCACGCGCCAGCCGACGCCCCACAAAATGCGGGCCAGCTTCGGATAGGCCACGGCCAGTGCCAGCACGACGCCCAGCACCAGCCCGCCCAACGCGTATTCCGGGGACTCGAACGTGGGCAAAAAGCCATCGAAGCCCAGGCCGCTGATCGACAGCCCAACGATCGCCGCAAACAGAAAGATCACGATGCTCGGCAGCCACTCGATCAGAGCGTGCAGCGTGGAGCCTTCGTCGCCCTGGTAGGCCACGTCGGCTTCTTCGCCCAGCACCACGTTTTCGGCCACGGTCATCACCGGGATCAACTGGAAGTGCTGGTGCACCATGCCGATCCCGCTGTGAATGGCTTCACGCGGGCTGGCAAACCGCACGTCACGCCCCTTGAGGCGGATCGCGCCGCTGTCCGGGCGGTACAGGCCGTAGATGATGTTCATCAGCGTGGATTTCCCCGCGCCGTTTTCGCCCAGCAGCGCCAGGATCTCGCCCCGCCGCAGCTTCAGGCTCACATTGTCGTTCGCCCGGACGCCGGGGAACTGCTTAACGATGTCCTCGACTTCGAGGACGACTTCGCGTTCGTCCATCGTCATGTTCGCGCTCCCCTATTCCTGCTCGTAAACCTCGCCGGAAGCCGCCGGACCCTGAACCCGTCCGACGAACCCGGCCAGCACGACGATGGTCAGAATGTAGGGCAGCATCGCCACCAACTGATGCGGGAAGTTGATGCCGAACAACTGGAGCTGGTTTTGCAGCGCCATCGCAAAACCGAACAGCAGCGCACCCTTCAGCGCGCCCGATGGCTTCCAGTTGCCGAAGATCATCACTGCCAGAGCGATGAAGCCGCGCCCGGTGGTCATGCCGCGCTCGAACGAACCGACCGCTGCCAGCGTCAGGAACGCGCCCGCCAGCCCCGCCATCATACCGCTGATGAACAGGTTCATGTACTGCGTGCGATGCACGTTGATGCCCAGCGTATCCGCCGCGCGCGGATTTTCGCCCACGGCGCGCGTGCGCAGCCCCCATGTCGTGTGGAACAGCGCCCATCCCACGACGAAGACCATGATGATGCTGAGATAGGTCAGCAGGTCTTTGTCGAACAGGATGCGCCCGATGTCGTAAGGAAAGTAAAATTTAAAGTTATCCGCCAGCTTGAGTTCGACCGCGCCCGACTGGTTCCACGGGTTATTGATCAGGTTCGGCAGCTTGCCCAGCGTGCGGGTTTCTTCCTGGTAGAAGTACCCCGTCAGGCCCAGCGCCAGGATGTTGATCACCGTGCCGCTGATGATCTGGTCGACCTTGTACTGGATCGACAGCAGCGCGTGCAGCAGGCCCATCGCGCCGCCGGTCAGCAGCGCGACCGCCAGCGCGATCCCCAGGCGTGTCGGCCCCGCTTGCAGCGATTCGGACACCCCCGGCTGGCTCAACGCGACGTTCGTCATGTAGCCGGTAAAGGCGGACATCAGCATCATGCCGTCGATACCGATGTTCACCACGCCGGATCGTTCACTGAAGATCCCGCTCAGCGCCCCGAAGGTGATCGGGACGGAAAAGCGGATCATGGCATTGATAGTCGCCACAATGGCGACGCCAAGCTCAACCATAACGTCCTCTCATCCTCGCTACTTTCGCCAGCTGCTCTCGAGGCGTTTTTTGCCGTCGATGCCGGGCGCGCGCACGCGGTACAACCGCCGGATAATCTGGTCGGCGGCGACAAACATCAGGATCATGGCCTGGATCACCTGGATCAGCTCGGGCTGGACGGCGGCATCACGCGCCATGCGCGTCGTGCCGGAGTCCATCGCGCCGAACAGGAACGCCGAAAGAGGCATGCCCATGGGTGCGTTGTTGGCGAGGAAGGAGACCGTGATGGCGTCGAACCCCAGCGACAGGCTCTGGTTGCCCTCGTAGTGATAGTTCACGCCCAGCGTTTGCACGCCGCCCGCCAGCCCGGCCAGGGCACCGGCGATGAGCATCGTCACGATCGTCACCCGCTTGACGTTCACGCCGGAGTAACGCGCGGCGGTGGGGCTGAGGCCCACCATGCGCAGTTGGAACCCGAACGTGGACCGGTAGAGCAGGAACGCGATCGCCACCGCGACGATCAGCGCGATGAAGATGCCCGCGTGCAGCGAGAAGTTCGGCGGCACGGTGTACACCGTCGGCAGCTTGGCCGAGGGCAGGATCTCCCGTGTGCGCGCGATGGCCCCGGTCTGGCTGGGATCGGACAGCGGCCCCGGCTTGATCGTGCCGTCGGTGCTGCCGGTTGAGATCAGCCACTCCGCGAAGCGGCTCGCTATAAAATTCAGCATAATCGTTGTGATCACCTCGTGCGCGTCGGCATACGCTTTCAACGCACCGGGGATCGCACCCCATAGGCCGCCCGCCGCAACCGCGGCCAGCAGCGCGAGGCTGACGTGCAGCACAGGCGGCAGGCCCTCCACCGCGTAGCCTACCCAGGCCGCGGTGATCGAGCCGATGATGAGCTGTCCTTGCACACCGATATTGAACAACCCGCACTTATACGCAAACGCGACCGCCAGGCCCGACAGCACGAGCGGGGTCATGTTTCGAAAAGTTGCCAGTAAACCACGCGGTTCTAAAAAAGCGCCTTCGAAGAGGCCCTCGAAGGCAGTAATCGGATCACGTCCGTTCAATAAAATGAGGATCGACCCGACAAGGATAGCTGTGAGCACCGACAGGAGCGGGATCAACAGCCCTTGCAGGGTCATCCACATTCGCGCGGATAGACCCGAGAACCGGCGGCGCGGGGCGGCGGGTGCGGACCGATATGTTGAGCTTGTTGCCATGGGCATCCCTTTTTTCCGCAGGCCAAACACTAACCGGAGGTTGAAGCGGTGGCAGTTCCAAAATGGAAGCTCCGCGATGTTGGGGCGTAATTATAAAAGACCGCGACGAAAAGCGGTAGTTACATAAAGCACGATGTCTTTCCCCGTAGCTGGACGCAAAATAGAAACGGGACTACACTAAACACACGATTCTAGCCGTCGCCTATGAGGGGAATTCGGCGCAGCACGATGGAGAAGCCAGCATGACGGTATGGCCTTTGCCTCGCATCAGCTTTCGGGAGCTGGGTTCGATTCAAGAAAAGCGGCCCGTGGCGCTGCTGACCACCGAGCAGACATGGGCCATTCTGGGAAGCCAGATCGCGCTGCCCCTGGTGATCCAGGCCGAGCCGGAACGCGTGGATCTGGACCTGTTCGAGTACCTCGCGGCGCACCTGCCGTCGCAGGTGGAAGCGGTCTACGTCATCGGCCAGGGCGCGCCCCTGGAAGCAGGCAAGATCGTCGCCTCGCGCAACAACGTGCCGCTGATCGTCGTGCCGACCGCGCTGGAAAGCGATGCCCCTTATAAAGCCACGGCGACCGTCTACAAGAAGGACGAAGACGGGCAGATCGTCAGCCAGACGATCGAAACCGGCCCGGCGACGGAAGTCATCATCGACTGGGACGTGATCAAGGCCGCGCCCGATTCGCTGCGCGGCGCGGGCATCGTGGACGTCATTTCGATCATCACCGGCCTGCTCGACTGGCGTTATGCCGCCCAACGCGGCAAGAATCCGCCGGAGCAGCGCTTTACGCCCTGGGCCGCGAGCGTCGCGGCGGGGCTGGCCGCCCACGCGATCAAATCCGCGCCCGCCATTGGCGAGGGCAAACCCGCTGGGCTGCGCACCCTGCTCGACCTGCTGATGGAAATCACGCAGTTGGGCAACCAGTTGGGCCATACGCGCGTGCAGGAAGGCGGCGAACACCTGTTGGCGGAGGCACTCGCGGCGCAGGACACGCACAAGCTCTCCCACGCGGAAATCGTCGGCCCGTGCATTTTGCTCGTCTCGGCGCTGCACGGCCAGGACCCGGCCTCCCTGCGCGACGCGATGGAATCGGCGGGCGTCAAGCTCGACCGCCTGCGCGCCCCGGACGTCCAGTCGTTCATCGACAACCTGCCGGAATATGTCGGCATGCACGCCCTGCCCTACAGCATTCTGAACGATCTCGATCCGCTGGCGGAAGACACCGCGCAGGCGCTGCGCACGGCGGGGCTGGCGATCCTGCCCGGCACGTGGCAGTCGCCGGATCTCGTGATCGAAGAGGTTGAGGAAGAAGCCGCCGCGCCGGTCGTACAGGCGCAAGCCGAGGCGGAACCCGCTGTAGAAGAAGCCGCGCCGCCCGACGAAGAAGCCACTCGCCCTGAACCGACCGGTGCAGCCGCCGAAGCCGCGATCGTGCCGGAGCAGGAAACCCTGCCGGAAGACGCTCCGCGCGAAGCCGTGCCGAACGGGGCCGCCAGCGACGCCGCCGGGGACGACGACGAAGCCAAAGGCAGTTCGCCCACGGTGTAACGCCCCTGATCTGCGATCACAACGGGCCAGCCGGAGACAATCCGCTGGCCCG
The DNA here is from genome assembly GCF_036822615.1 of Aggregatilinea sp. NCBI lineage: Bacteria > Bacillati > Chloroflexota > Anaerolineae > Aggregatilineales > Aggregatilineaceae > Aggregatilinea > Aggregatilinea sp. Next base: position 14,192 of record NZ_DAISHJ010000131.1, read on the forward strand.
TTTTTTGATCGGAAATCGCCGTTGGGGCAGGTTTAATGCAGTTTAATGAAATAATCCGGTCATCACCGCGACCTCACCCCCGGCCCCTCTCCAATCAAGTTGGAGAGGGGAGACAAGCCCTCTCAACAGGTTTTGTAAGGGTGGGTTTATAACCGCCCAATTTAACCTGCCCGATCTTTTCCCCTTCGTGACCTTGCCCCGTTTCAACGGACAGATAAGGTGTCGTAGAAACGACGTTCAAA
>NZ_DAISHJ010000132.1:0-14234 GCF_036822615.1 Aggregatilinea sp.
CTGTGCTGCCGCCGCGCGGCTGCCCCAGCCCGATCTTGACCGCGCGCTCGCTGAGGTCGGTCATGGTGTTGGTCGCTACGTTCACCAGATCGAGCAAGATATCTACCACGTCGTGCGCGTCTTTGCGGAAGCGCTTTATCACCGCCTGTGAATCGGCGCTGCGCAGCCGGTCCACGTCGATTACGCGCTCCTCGATATTCTGCGTCGCGTTGATCCCGGCGGCGATTTCTTCCTCCAGGATCGAAGCGGCGCGCGTGACGATCTGCGAGGTCGTGCCCGCCATGCCCGCCAGCAGGTCGAGCTGGCCCGATAGCCGCGACGATCCGCCGTCGCCGTTGCCGGAGGGTGCGGGGACGGTGGCGTTATCGATCGGCGCTGCGGCTTTGGACGCCGCCCGCCGCGCGCGCGTAGATTTGGGTGCGGAGCGGGGCTTTTTGGTCGGTTCTTCGCTCATGGCTTACAGCTCCTCCCGGCAGCCGGACAGGCGCGTCCGGCCCCGGATCGTGATTGAAATAACCGGACGGTCGAAGATGGTGATGCCAATGGTATAGCTGCTGTCGATGCAAATGGGCTCGCACAGGCTGATGCACAGCGGCACGGGTTCCGCCGCGCGCAGGGCCATGTTCATGGCGACTTGCAGCGGGCGCTCCGGCAGCGATGCGACGATCACGTGCGCGGGCGTATCCTCGAAGCCCACCGACACGGACAGCGGATCGCCCTCCGCGAACTCGTGCGCGAGCCGGGCCGGTTCTGGCGGCCAGCTCACGATGTGGATGGTTTGCTCGTCGGCCATGTCGTTTACTCCTTGCCCGGCTTGTCTTGCGGCTTGCGGGCGATCTGTGCGATGCACAACTCGATCAACAGCCCTTCGTTGCCCCCGCCCGAAATCACCACGCGGATGATACCCTCCGCCTCCACGGTGATCGTGACGAGTCCCTGCGAGTTAGGCGGTGAGGCGGCTTGCCCGACCTGCTTGCCGTCCGCGTCGTACGCGGTCAGCACGATCGGTTTGGACGTGCCGCTTTGCACGCGCGCGATGACGTGATTCGCCTCGAACGGCAGCGCGATCTCCACGCCTTCCTCCGGGAACTGGAGCTTGCCCTGGTTGGCCGGGTCGCCCCAGAACGCGATCATCAGCGGCATGCTGCTGCGCGACTTGAAGGTGAACCCGCCCTTTTCGTAGTCGTCGGGCAGGCGGGTGGGCTTGCGTTCGTCCCCCCAGCCGACGCACGCCCGCTGATCCTTCGGCGGCGGCGGTTCTTCTTCCGGCGCGCACTCGTGGATCGGGCACGGGTAGGGGATCAGCTCCACGTCGTCGAAGTACGCGATGGTGCGTTCCTCGCGCGTGATCGATTCGAGGAACACCGTGATCCGCCGTTTGCTCGCCGTGACGCGCACCAGCAGCATCGCCCAGTCGCGCTGTTCTGCCCCCTGCGACCACACCACCGTCGCCGCGTCAGGATCGGTTCCGCCCGCTGGATCGACGCCTAGTCGGCAGACCCCGCCGCCGCGCTCGTCCAGGTGATACCACGCGCTGATCTGGTAGTCCCAGCCCACGTTTGCGCCGATGGATTGCATCAACCCGGCGCGGAACGCGCGGCTGTCCCCGATCTGCTGCGAGCGCTGCCCGCCGTGCACGATGATTTCCTCGCCCCGGAATAACTGCCCCGCGCCGCCGGGCGTGAACGTATTGGTGCGTTCGCCGCCGGGCAGGGTGCCGTAGGGTTCCCAGTCGTTAGCGACTTCGCCCACCAGCCGCTGCCGGAATCCGCCCTCGAAGTCGGTGTTCTTCAGGCGCACCACGCGCACGATCACCTCGTCCGCGCCCACGCCGCCGTCGTCGTCCGTGACGATGCACCGCGCGACGTACGTGCCGCAGTGCTGGTAGACGTGTGCGGCGGCGGCCACGCCGACCCCCTGCGGCGGCTCGTGCGTCTCGTGCACCACGGCGGGCGTCAGCGGCGTGCAGTCCCCGAAGTCCCATACCGCCGTATGCGTATCGCACCAGCCCGGATCGGTGAAGCACGCTTCCAGGCTGATCGGGAAGCCGGGGTACGCGAACTTATCCACGCCCGCGTCTACGGTCGGCGGCACGTTGCGCACCGTCATCACGCGCTGGTCGATGCCCACGCCGCCGTCGTCGTCCATCACCTTGACCGTGACGGTGTACTCGCCGTTGTCACAGTACGCGTGTTTGGCGGTGGTGGTGCCTTTCGCTTCCGGCTTGTTGTTTGTCTCGCTGATTGTGCCGTCCACCGGCAGCGTGTCGTCCCCGAAGTCGAACACGGCGGTATGCGTGTCCGGCCATTCCTGGTCGGTGAAGGCGGCGGTGTATTCGACCTCCTGCCCCTCGTCGATTGTCATGTCCGGCCCGGCGTCCACCTTCGGCGGCACGTTGCGGGCGTTCACCCGCGCGAACTGCCGCGTCACCACGCCGCCCGGCTGGGTGACGGTCGTCTTCAGCTTGGCGATGTAGATCCCATCATCCGCGTAGGTATGCGACGCCACGCGCCCGCTGGCGGTCCCGCCGTCCCCGAAGTCCCATTCGTACTCGGTGTCCACTGTGACCGGCCCGCCGGTGAACGTGATCGGTGCACCCGCGTTGACGGTGTACGGCCCATTGCTCTCCGCGAATGCGATCACTGTCTCGGCAAAGATCGCCTTGACCGCGTACGCGTCGGGGAACATGATGCTTTGCGGATCGATCATCACCGGGTTGTCGAACCGGGCCGTCACGTCCCCGATGCCTTCCAGCGTTTGCGGCCACGCGCCGATGCCCTTCACCTGCCCGGTGATCTCGTCGCGCACGATCACGCCGCCGATGTTCTCGGCCACGCTTTCGGCCACCGCGACCAGCACCAGCGCGATCACCCCGCCGACGATGCCCAGCGTGATGAACCCGATCAGGAAGCTCAGAATCCAGGCCAGCAGCGACAGGTCCACGTCGGGATCGCCGATCACGAACGGCTGGATCTGCTGCGTGCCGTCGGGGTTATCGACCCATTGCAGGCCCACGTTCGCGCTGAAGCTGGCGTCCACGTCCACGCACGCGATCGCGTCCACCACCGTCACATCGCCCTCGATGCGGATGTGGCCCGTTTCCAGCGACACGTCGATGCGGTGCACGATCGCGTCGTGCCCGTTGACGTTGTGCTCGGTGTGCGGCAGGCCGCCGAAGCCGCCTTCGTCTTCCGGCTTGTTGATCTGGTCGCGGATCATCTGGATCACGACGTCGCCGTTGATGGCGATGGCGCACGTCTGCCCGGCGGGGATGAAGTTGACGATCACGCTCGTGTCGCCGCCGGGGTTGTTCAGGCAGAACGCGATCGCGTCCGCCAGCGCCAGCGGCCTGACGTCCGTGACGGTCACGTCGCTGCCGGGCGGTGGGGTGGGCGTCCACAGGCTGATGTCGCCCCGCCCAGTGATCGCCGCGTGCGCCTGGTCCGCGATGAACGACTCGATCTGCGCCACGGTCGGCACGCTGAACACCTGATCGCCGATGGCGGTCACGATGGCCTGCCCGCGCGCCTGCATCTGCGTTTTGAGCAGGTCTTCCAGGTCGATCCCGAACACGCTTGCGCCCGTTTTGTTGGCAGTGTAGTTCGTGCCTTCGGACCCGCTCGCCGGGGCCACGTCTTCGATGGCAACCGTCGCGGAGCCAAAGCGCGCCGTCAGCGTGCCCGGCGCGGAGACCAGCTCCACCGTAAGCGCGATGCGCCCGGTGATGCCCATCGGCGACAGCGGCGACGGTCCCGCCGACGCGGTGATGTTGCTCAAGCGCAGGTGGAACGGCATTCGCACCTTCACGTGCGTCGCGTCCGGCTGCGAGACGTCGATCCGCAGCGCGGCGTTGCTGCTGTCGTCGAAGATTTCCACGAACGCGTCGGCGGTCCACACGCCAAATGGGATGCCGGTCTGCGTCTGGCTATGCGGGATCGTGCCGTCCTCGTACCGGGCGTGCACGTATTCCGCGATCAGGCTCAGCGTTAGCGGCGGCACGGGGTCGCCGCTGGTCAGCGTCGCGCTGACGCTGCTGCGCGGGATGCCGTTCAGCAGTGCCGCCACCTGGATCGTGCCCGGCAGCACGCCGATCGGAACCGACGCGCCGATGTCCGCCGTCATGGCGAACATGCTTGCGCTGGGCACGGGCGGGTTCGCCAGCTCGACCTGGATCTCCGACGGCAGCGTGATCCGCACGCCGTTGGCCGGAACGTCCATCGTCAGGCTGAGCGTGTCGCGCGGGATGTTGACCACGCCGTCCGCCAGCGCGTACGGGCCGAACATCGTCCCGGCAGGGATCTGTACGCTGTGCGGGATGATGTCGTTGTCCCACGAGCTTTTCAGAATGTCGTTGAGCACGCCGACCGTCAGTTCACCGACGACTTCGAAACCACCGAGATTTGGCATCGTTGCGCCTCCTACTGCGGCTGCTGCGAGCTGGGCTTAAAACGCAGCTTGAGGGACGTGATCGGCAGCTTGACGTCGCCGCGCGCGATGCGGTCGTACACGCGGCGCGGCGCGAGTCGGGCAGCGCTGGCATCCAGTTGGCGGAATTCCAGCAGCGGCGGCATGATCGGGTGCGCGTCGCGCAGCGGTTCGAGCGGGTCCGGGATCGGCTCGTGCCCGATGACGCGCGCATCCAGCGGGGCGGCCAGCGGCAGCACCGCTTTCAGCTCCGACGGGCTGATCGGCTCCGGTTTGGGCGGCATTTTGGTTTTCCGGCTCTTGCGCGCTGGCTGCTGCGCGGTCTGCTCCGGCGTCTGGATCGGTGGCCGGGGAAGTTCTAGTTTGACGAACAAAACCCGTGCTAAGTCCTGGTCTGAATCAAGATCAAAACGTTCGTCGGCAATTTTCCACACCTGCGCTTCCAGCTTGACCAGCCGCTCGAACGTCTCGGCGGACGGGAAGCGCACGCGCCGCGCGGCGAAGTGCATCATCTCCGGGTTGAGCGTATAGCCCATTTCCTCAGCCAGAAACAGTGGATTTGCGGCAAAACGCAGTGCCAGCACCGGATCGGCGTTGACGGCGTCGATGATTTGTGGGACGGCCTTCATCAGATCTTCCATCGAGTTGATGGTGCGGTCTTTGCGCGCCATGTTGCCTCCTTACGGACGGACTGGGTTGACGGGGTGAGGGAGACGAACAGGCGCTATCCGGCGCTGATCAGCGGCCCGTGCGACGCGGGCCGGTAGCACACCTCCACCAGCGTCGCCTCGTTACTGCCGCCGCTGACGGTCAGCGACGTGATGCCGGACTGGCTGATGGCGACTTCCTTGAAAGTGTTCGAGATCGACACGGTGAACTCCGTGACCAGCGTCCCGCCGCTGAATGCGGCGATCTTTAGCTCCGGGCTGGCGTAGTTGCTCAGCGTCAGCAGCACGTCCTCGACCGGCTGCCCGAAATCGACGCGCAACCCGGCGTTGGCGAAGCCCAGTTTGGTCCGCCCGGCGGGTTCCCCGAAGGTCGCCGCGCGCAGTTCGCCGCCCAGCGGGCTGAACTTCAAACCCTGCTGGTCGAAGCTGCCCGGGAAGACGGTCCCCGCCTTGATGTTGTCGAAGCTGACGCATTGGCGTTCGGTCGTGGGGGTGTCGCGGCAGGCTTCGAACCGGGTCGTGCCGCGCACGTGAATCGAGGCGAACGGGTTGTCGAACACGTTGATCCCGATCGTATAGTCGCTGCGGGCGCAAATCGGCTCGCACAGCGTGATGCACAACGGTATCGGTTCGCGCGCGGAGACGCGCATGTCCATATCGACCGCCAGCGGCTGCTTCGGGTCGGTCGCCACGACCACGTGCGCGGGCGTCTCGGTGAACGAGATCGACACGGGACACGGCTCGTCTGGGGTGAAGTGGTGCTCCAGGGCTGCCGGTTCTTTGGGCCAGGCAGCAATCGTCACTTTGGTATCGTCGGCCATGAAGATCCTTCCCTTCAACGGACTAAACCAGAAGGATGTATGTGTGCGGTCGAAAGTGGGATTGCGTGACTTAGCGGACGGGCAAGCGCGACGGGCGTCTGGAGGCAAACCAGTAGGGGATGGGACCAGGCGCTCGGCGCAGTGATTGGAATGGTGCCTGGAACCGGGTCGGGGCTTCCCCGCCGCGCCCCGGTTATCAAACCTGAATTTACATACTAGCTCAGTGTACAGGCATTACGCCTGTCACACAAGCAGTACTATACGCATTGTTTCGCTGGTCGTAGGGTAATCATCGGCTGGTGACGTGCCGCGCGTGCCGCGTGACTTTATACTATACTGGATACGCAAATGTGAAGTTCGTAAAACACACAGGTCGTCCGATGAACGTTTCCGCCCCGTTCAGGTATCAAGTGAATAGACGGTGGGTAGAGATATCTTATGAAACGCTGGAGCAGTCACCGGCTTCTCTTACTCCTACTCTGCATTTTGATCGCGGCCATTCCGCTGATTGCGGCGCGCGGGCAGTCTGGGCCTGCGAGCCGTGCCGCTGCGCCAACTGACGTGCCCAAATCCCTGCGCGATCTGGCCGCCGGGCGCGGCATCCTGATTGGCACGGCGGTCGAGCCGCTGCCGGTCCGCGCCGATCCCGACTATGCCCCGCTGCTCACGCGGGAATTTAACCTCCTCACGACCGAAAACGTGCTCAAGATGGGGCCGCTCCGGCCCGATATCACCACCTACTATTTCGAGGAGGCAGATTTCCTGGTCGATTTTGCCGAGTCGAACGGCATGAAGGTGCGCGGCCATACCCTCGTCTGGCATAACCAGCTTCCCGAGTGGATGACGGACCGGACCTATACGACCAGCGAAATGACCTGGATCGTGAACGACCACATCACGACGGTGGTCGAACGTTACCGGGGGCGGATCTGGGCCTGGGACGTGGTGAACGAGGCCGTGCTGGATGATGGCAGCCTGCGCCCCAACGTGTTTTTGCAGACGATGGGGCCGGACTATATCGAGAAGGCATTCGAGTGGGCCCGCGCGGCGGATCCCGACGCGCTGCTCTTTTACAACGACTTCGGGGCCGAAGCGCTGAATGCCAAGTCGGACGCCATCTACGCGATGGTGAAAGACTTCGTGGAGCGCGGCGTGCCCATCGACGGGGTAGGGCTGCAAATGCACGTCGATGTGAATTCGCCGCCCAACCCGGCGGACGTGGCGTCCAACATCATGCGCCTCTCGGCCCTGGGTTTGCAGGTGCAGATCACCGAGATGGACGTGCGTACCTCCGGCGATCCGTCCGAAGCCGAGCGTCAGGCGCAGATTTATGCCGCGATGTTAGAGATTTGTCTGGAAGCCCCCGCCTGCACCGCATTTGAAACGTGGGGCTTTACGGATAAATACACGTGGCTCGGCACGCAGACGGCGCCGCTGCTGTTCGATCCTCTCTACGACCCCAAACCGGCCTTTTTTGCGCTGCTCGACGTTCTGAATCGTGCCGCGGATCAGTCCCCATTGCCCTGACCTCGCGCATTCCCGTTGCTGACCGAGAATCCCGCATTTTGCAGGCGGGATTCTCGCGCTTACACCCTCCATAGTACCTTCGACGCGCCCCCTTTCAGTATTGCTAATAAAACATAATAAAATACAAATAATTCAATTCACTAATATATCTTAAAACATAATTGTAGTCTCATTTCAGAAATATGATATTCAGGCACTATCTTTTAGATTCACATCAAATTTTTTGTGTAGTGTGTCTGTTTGCTAATAATCCGATAAAGTTTAGAATCTCAAAATCGCATGCAAAAGGGAGCAGTCCCCGAGGGTATTGTGGACGCCTATGCAGTTGAACACCGACGCCCGTTCCACCTCAACCATCCGGCTGCACGCCGTTGGCTTGCCGCGCCTCACGTCCGAGCGCGCGCTGCTGCTGGCCCTGTTTGGGGCCATCTTCCTGCTGCGAATCATCCCGATCCATTACAACACGCTGTTCATTGACGACGCGATTTACGCCACGTTGGGCCACGACATCCTGCGGCACGATTTTTCGCAGGGGGCCAGCAAGTGGATTTTCGGGTCCTATCTCTATCCGGTGTTGTCGGCGCTGGCCGATACGGCGGCGGGTGAAGTGGGCATCCGGCTGCTGGGCGCGTTCTTGAGTGTGCTCAGCGCCGCCTTTGTTTACTTGTTCTCGCGGCGTTTGTTTGGCTCGACGGCGGCCCTGTGGGGATTGTTTTTCTTCGGCCTGACCGGGTGCAGCATCGCGCTCGGCCAGCAGTCTGTGATCGATTCGCTGAGCGTGCCCTTCCTGGCGCTGAGCGTGCTGTGTCTCGTGCTGGCGTTTGAGCCGGGCACCAACCGCAAGCGGATGTTGTTTGCGGCGGGCCTTGCGCTCAGCGTGTCGATGCTGGCGAAGTACATCAGCCTGCTCTATCTCCCGGCGCTGGCGGGGCTGTTCGTCGCCTTCAACCTGCGCGAAGGGCGCGGCCTGCGCGACGTGATCGCGCGCATGGAATGGGTCTATTTCGCCGTGCCGCTGATCGTGCTGTTCGGCGGTTACGTGGCGATTTACTACAGCGACCTGATCGAAGTGCTCACCGGCGACTACTCCCGCCAGATCGTGACGCGCGCCGAGGTGGCGAAGACTGCCGTCGCAGAGCTGGGCGTTGTGCTGATGGTGTCGCTGGTGGGTCTCCTTTTTGTGATTCGCTCCGTGCTGCGGCATGGCGACGGCAGCATTGGCCGCCGTGTGTTGCTGGTCGGCGGCGTGTGGCTGCTGTTCCTGTCGTTCCTGATCCTGCCGTTTTATCACGTCCTGTCCGCCAACATTCGCTCGATTTCCAAACATAATGTGTACGTGCTGGTGTTCCTGGCGCCGCTGGCCGGATACGGTGTCGCGGCATCCGTCGAGTGGTTGATGAACGGCCTGCACCTTATCACCCCGCTACGCCGGGGCGTACAGGTGGTGGGTATGCTGGCGACAGTGGTGCTGGCGCTTGGGTTTGTTGGGCAGTCGCAGCAGCAGGTGGACGATTTTCACCGGAGCTGGCCGAACGCCGCCACCACGGTGGATTACTTAAAGACGCTCAATCTCGGCCCAAACAATACGGTGCTGGCCTCGGCGTCCGCCGTTTATGAATATTACCTTGATCTCGGCCCGGCCAGTCGTAGCATCTGGTCGAATATGTGGTACCTGGAGTATCAGGGACTCACCGGTAGGGATGCATTGACCACGGCGGTAGGGGTGTGCACCTTCGACGTCGTGATCACCGACGACTTTTACAGCCCGGAAGTGAACTGGTATCTGGAGCCGCTGCTCGCGCAGACCGGCTACCAGCTGGCCTATTCCACCCGCGAAAGCTTGCGATCGGGGTCGCCCGTGAGCATCCGTGTTTACGTGCCCTCCAACGCGGGCGAGTGCGCTGTTCGTTTTAATACGTCCCCAAGCAGCTCTTAGACCGTTTTCCACCCGATTTATTTCCCAAAAACATTTAAGCGGGACCCAATCGTAAGTCGGCTGCAGTCTTGATTCGGCGGTAGTCATAGCGGGTTTTGTGTTGCCGGAACAGACGAAGCGGAGTAATTGCGATGCACTCAAACTATGTGCCCGAACACAGTATTGACGGGCTGCTGACCTATGCCAGCGTCCGCCAGGAAGCACGCCTCAAGCCGGAGCGCATCCTGTTGATTGCGCTGCTGCTGCTGACGTTTGCCCTGCGTGTGACCCACATCAACTACAACACTCTGTTCGTAGACGAGGCGATCTACGCCACGCTGGGCCACGAAGTGCTGCACTCGAACTTTGCCCAAAACGCGCCTGCGTGGATGTTTGGCTCCTATATCTATCCCTACATCGTGGGCGTGGCCGATGAGCTGGGCGGCGTGGTTGCCATTCGCCTGTTGAGCGCGTTGTTGAGTCTGGTGGCTGTCATATTCGTTTACCTCACGGCGCGATCCCTGTTTGGCGAGCTGCCGGGGCTTGCGGCGGTGCTGTTATTCGGCCTCACCGGGCCGAGCATCAGCCTCGGCCAGCAGGCGGTGATCGACGCGCTGAGTATGCCGCTGATGGCCGTCTCGCTCTACCTGATCGTGACTGCCGCGCTGACGCCGGAGCGCGAAGCGCAGTATCTGGCGGCGGCGGGCGTCGCGTTTACGCTCTCGTTCCTGGCGAAGTACATCAGCGTTCTGCTGCTGCCTGCCTTGCTGGGTATGTGGGTCGTGCTGCATCTGTTCGATGGCCGCAGCCTGTGGAAGATCTTCCTCAGCTTCAAATGGATCTGGTTCATGCTGCCGCTGGCTCTGATCGTCGGCATCTATGGAGTGGTCTACCAGGACGAATTGCGCGAGGTGTTCAAGGCCGAAAACGCGACGCAGATCGCCACCCGGCTGGACGTGCTCACGACCGTCGTGCAGGAGATCGGGATCGTCGTCGTGCTGGCGTTGATCGGCCTGGGGCTGGTCATCCGCGAAGCCTACCTCGCCATGAAGCCCGCCGGTCTGGTCTCGCGCTTTGCGCTGATCCGCTTCCGCGTCCAGTTCGTCGTGATCGCGCTCGGCATGGTCGGCGCGCTGTTCGGGATGCAGATCTACCACCTGACCACGGCCAACATCCGCTCGCTGTGGAAGCACGATGTCTTCACGTTGGTTTTCCTCGCGCCACTGGCGGGCTACGCGGTCGTGCGCGCGATTCGCTACGCGCAGACGGTGACCGGTCCCGGCGCGCGTGAACGGCGGCTGTTCATTGCGGCGGTGCTGTTTACCACCAGCATCCTGTTCGTGAACAACGCCCAGAACATGAACTGGAGCTACCAGTACAGTTGGCCCGATGCGACCAAAACGGTGCGCTTTTTGAAGACGCTCGACCTCAACCGCAACAGCTACGTGATGGCCGCCGGGTCCACTGTGTACGAGTACTACCTGGATCTGCGTGGGGAGGGCCGCACGCTCTGGTTCAGCATGTGGTTCATGGAATATCAAGGCACGTTCGGTGAGGAAGCGATTCGCGGCGCGATCGGCAACTGCGCGCTGGAAGTCGTGATCCTGGACGACTACTACTCGCCGGAGTGGAATCCTGTTTTGCTGCCGCTGCTCGACGAAGCGGGCTACGACATGGTTTTCAGCGATCTGCAGGTCTTGAGTTTCGGAGATCCAATCGGTACACGCGTATTTTTGCCGGGTGATAGGGGAGCGTGTGGGAGTAGATCTGGATGAACAAGACGCGCTGGTTTCTCAAGCTGATTTTCCTGTTGGGGGCCGATCTGCTGTTGCTGGTCGTGCTCAATCGCCTGGATCTGGATTTTCGCAGTGAGTGGGCGCTGTATGCCCTGGTCGCGGGCCTTGCGATCAAGTTGTGGATGCCCGGCCTGCTGTCGCCCGTGCGCGATGCGGCGCTGACGGGCGCGGCGGCGCTGATCGTGTCTCAGCTTTACCTGCTGACTCTGTTCCAGAGGCAGTACGGTATGCTGTCGACGCCCCGGCTTGGCGCATTTGTGGTCCTGTATGCCGTGACCGCCTCCGGCCTCATCCTTGCGGCACGCAGGCTGCTGCTGGCGCGGCGGCAGATGCTGCACGCCGTCACGAGCAGCCACGTGTTGCGCGTCGCGCTGATCGTGGGCGCGGCGGCGTTCGTCAACGTCGTGCTGCTGCTCTACTACAATACGCTCCTCTGGCCCTACCTCTGGCCGAAGCCGATCCTGTTCATCATCGTGATCGTGCTGGGCCTGATGTTATGGTCGCCGCGCTGGATGTACAGCCTGACGGCCTTCCGCGCGGTGGGCGTGGCGATGATCTTTACCGGCGAGAGCTATCTGCTGCATACGCTGCGGGTGACGCTGGACCAGTTCGACGCCCTGTCGCTGATCCATCTGGTCGGCTTCGCGGGCATGTACTTCGTGCTGGTGATCAACGTCATCAACCAGTTTTCCCCGCGCAACAATCAGGTTGCGCCGCCGCTCCCAGGCGAGCTGCCGTTCGTGGCGCTGGTCATTCCCACCTATGGTGAGCCGTACGAGGTGCTCGAAAAGACGCTGATCTCGCTCAAATGGGTGGATTACCCGTCCGACGACATGGTGATCGTGATCTCCGACGACAGCCACCGCCGCGACATCCAGCGCCTCGCGCGCAAGCACGGCGTGCAGTATCACCCCGGCCCGCACAAGGACGCCAAGGCGGGCAATCTGAACTCGGTGCTGAATTACCTCGTGCGCCGTTACCCGCAGACGTCACTGATCGTCACGCAGGACGCCGACGAGTTGATGCACCCGGCGTTCCTCAAAAAGACGGTCGGTTATTTCAACGATCCCAAAGTGGCCGTGGTCCAGACTGCCAAAGAATCGTCCGCCCCCGAAGGCGATCCCTTCGGCACGCGCGACCGGCTGTTTTACGACATCATGCAGCCGGGGCGCAACGGGCGCGGCGCGGCGCTGGCCTGCGGCAGCGGCGTGATCTGGCGGGTCAGTGCGCTGCTTGAGATCGGCGGCTTCGCCACGTGGAACGTGATCGAAGACCTGACCACGACCTACTACCTGCACAGCGCGGGATACCGCTCCGAGTACCACAACGAGGTGCTCTCGGTCGGCCTCGCGCCCGAAGACATCCCCGGCCTGCTGAAGCAGCGCGGCACGTGGGCGGTCGATACGTGGCGGCTGATCCTGTTCGATAATCCCCTGCGCAAACCGGGCCTGACGCTGGCGCAACGGCTCCAGTATCTTGAATTGGGGCTGTTTTACGCCTCGGCGGTGTTCTTCACGCCGCTGATGATGTTCACGCCGTTGGTCTCGCTGGCGACGGGCGACTACCTGCCGATCGAAGGTGCGGCGTTGTTCCCGTGGGTCGTCTTCACGCTGCTCTATTACGTGATCCTGTCCGGCGGCTACAGCGCCTATCTCGTGCGCACGTGGCAGTACTGGGTCGGCCACTGGCCCACCTATACCCAGGCGTTTTTTATCGCGCTGTTTTCTCGCAGCAAGAAGCCGTCCTACAAAGTCACCCGCAAGACGCGCCAGTCGGGCTTTTATGGATACCTGCTGTGGGCCCAGTTTTTGTATGTGACCGTCGGCATCATGGTCGCGCTGCGGGCGCTGCTGTGGGAGCCGGAAACCAACCTGATCACCCAGCTCACGAACGTCGTCCTGCTGATGTTTTTCATCTTCCTCATCAGCGGGATTTGCCGGGCCGCCTTTTACGGGGTGGATCTCGCGCCGTGGCGCGTCGTCAAGTCCGTGTTCCAGCCGTTTGCCGGGCTGCGGCGCAAGCGTGATGAAGTCGTCTGGCAGTCGGACAGCGTCACGCTGCCCAGTTCACCGTTTCGTAGTGTAAGCCGAGTCAGACGTATCGATAGCAAACAGTGAGTAGCAGAGTTCAAACGTAATCGTAAGTAAAGTGACGAGGGATATCATCATGACAAAAACCGTTGTCATGCTGCCAACGTACAATGAAGCCGAAAATCTCCCTCCCATGCTTGAGGCGCTGCTAGCGCTTCCGGTTGAGAATCTGGGCGTGCTCGTCGTCGATGACACGTCCCCCGACGGGACCGGCGATCTGGCCGATCGCTGGGCCGCGCGCTTCCCCGATCGCGTTTTCGTGCTGCACCGCAAGGAGAAAAACGGCCTGGGCCGCGCCTATGTGGAGGGCTTCAAGCGGGCGCTGACGTTGGGCGCGGACTTCATCGTCCAGATGGATGCCGACTTTTCGCACCAGCCCCGCTACATTCCCGCGCTGCTGGACGCCGCCCGCGACTGCGATCTGGTGATCGCCTCGCGGTACACCAAAGGCGGCACGGTCGATCACGACTGGAGCGCGTCCCGCAAGCTGCTGAGCTGGTTCGCCAACAGTGTCTACGTGCAGATGGTCATGGGCCTGCCCGTGAGCGACGCGACGGGCGGTTTCCGCGTGTGGCGTCGCCAGACGTTGATCGGCATCGACCTGGACCGCATCCGCTCGAACGGGTACGTCTGCAACGTGGAATTGACCTACGTGACGCACCGTCTGGGCTATACGATCCGCGAAGTCCCGATCCATTTCCCGAATCGCGCGCACGGCGAGTCTAAGATGAGCTTACACATCCAGGCCGAAGCCGCGCTGCGCACGTGGCAGATCCGCCAGCGCCACCACCACCTCAGGCCGCGGATGCGCCGCCCAGAGGCATACGTCTAGCGCACATCTTGACTTGCGTTCTGTAGGGACGGGTTTCATGCTCTTTACTAAACCCAGGGCGGGTTGCAAACCCGCCCCTACAAACCCCGTTGAGACAGTTTTTCTCCCCTCTCCAACTTGATTGGCTGAGGGGGCGACACTAGATTCTGCTGAGGGAAGA
>NZ_DAISHJ010000133.1:0-14181 GCF_036822615.1 Aggregatilinea sp.
TGATCGCGCCGCCGCCCGCACCCGCTGCTCAGGTCCAAGCGCCCGCCAGCTCCGCGCCGGAGGCCGAGCCGCCCGTGGAGGATGCGCCGTTCATTGAGCCGCCCGCCGACGTGGAAGCGCCGCCCGCCGCCTTCGATTGGTAGGCGCGCGCCGTCAGCGATCAGTGCCGTGCAGATAGGCCAGCAGGGCCGCCAACAGGCGGCGAAACGTCTCATCGACGTCGAGCGGCAGGCCGAAGCCGCCGTGCAGTTCCAGCGACACGAACCCGTGCACGATGCTGCGCAGCATCCGCACCGCGTGCAGCGCGTCATCCTGTGTAAGCTCATACGCCGACAGCGCGCGTACCATGATCTCGACCGTTTCCTGCCCGGCAGCTTGCCAGGCAGGATCGGCGTCGTCGGGCGCGCGCTGCACGGCGTCGTATAAGCCCGGATGCTCATGGGCGAAGCTGCGCAGGCTGTGCGCCAGCGACAGCACCGCCTCGTCCCCCGCTTTGCCCATCACGGCGCGCCCCAACCGCGCTGACAAATCCTCAAGCGCGGCGATCGACAGCGCGCTTTTCAGCCCGTTGAGCCCATCGAAGTAGTGGTACAGGGTCGGCGCGCGCACGCCCAACCGCGACGCGAGCGCCGCCATGCTGAGCGTGTTCAGCCCGTCTTCGTCCGCCAGGGCTGCGGCTGCCTGTACGATCTTCTTGCGGTCGAGTCCGGCGCGTGCGTTCATTTATGCTTCCTGGGGGATGGCGGCCTGCGGGGCGCTCTGCGCCAGGAAGGCGAGCACGCTTTCCGCGACCTGTTCCGGTAGTTCCGCCTGCAAATGGTGCCCGGCGCCTTCGAAAATGCGTACGGTGGGGTGGGCGGCGGTGAACCGCGCGGCCAACCGGCGCGCTTCTTCCTCCGGCTGCCCGAAATCGGGATCGCGCGATCCCATCAGGATCAGGGCGGGGGCCGTAACCCGCGCGATGCGGGCATCCCATTCCTGCCCGACCTTCGCGAACAGGCGGCGCATCGAGCGCAGGCGGCCCGGTTCCTTCAGCATAGCATCCACCTTTTTGCGATGCTCGTCAAAGTCGGCGGGCCGCGCCAATGGGTACATCTTCGGGAAGAACGACGAATACACGCGCTGCCCCCACAGGGGAGACAGGTACAGATTGGCGCTCAACTGCGCGACGAGCGGCTGCGCGGCGCGGGCGCTGCCGCCGATGAGGACCAGCCCGCGCACGCGCTCCGGCGCTTCGGCAGCGGCCCAGATCGCGGCGGCAGTGGCGACCGACGCGCCGACGAGAAACGCCGATTCGACGTGCAGATGATCGAGCAGCGCCAGCATATCCGATCCGACGGCGGCGGCGCTGTAGTCGGGCCAGTTGGCGCTCGATTCGCCCTGCCCGCGCAGATCCATCGTCACCACGCGATACCCTGCCGCGACGAGCAGGGGCGCGAAAAAGCGGTACTCCGAGCGCATATCGCCCCCGGCGGGCACACACAGCACGACCGGGCCCTGGCCCTGGTCGTCATAGGCAATGTTTCCATCCGGGCGCTTCAACATCTGGGTTTGCATGGGGACCGCTCCTTTTACCGTTACGTCTCGTTGTTGTCTATGATAAGTAGATAATAATCTAATAATATTAGATAATCAAGACGAATATAGAACTTTTTTACAGCGACGCGTGATCTTCGATCTTGACAGGCTCCGCAAGGAATGATATTTTTAGATGCGTAAAGCATCGTTGAAAGTTTATAAAGGTTCAGAAAGGGTCAACGATGCGAAAGGAGAAGCCATGAAGCTTGCAGAAGCGCTCGTTCTTCGGGCGGACACACAAAAACGCATTGTTGACCTGCGCAAGCGTCTGTCGCTGGTCGCGCGCGTACAGGAAGGGGACCGTCCCGCCGAAGATCCGCAGGCGCTGCTCGCGGAAATGGACCGTGCCCTTGACGACCTCACCCGGCTCATCCAGCGCATCAACCGCACCAATGCGTCGGTCGAGCTTGAACCGGGCCTCACCATTGCGGACGCGCTCGCGCTGCGCGACACGCTCGGCACGCGGCACACCGCCTACCGCGAGCTGGCGCAGCGGGCCACCGTCACGCAGGATCGCTATTCCAAGTCTGAGGTGCGCTTCGAGAGCACCGTCGATGCGGGGGCGCTTCAGCAGGCGGCGGACCGCATGGCGCGCGATCGCCGCGACCTCGATACGCGCATCCAGGCCGCGAACTGGACGGTCGATCTGATCGAATCCGTGTAACACGTGCGCTGCCGCCCGGTTCCGGCGTGGCGGCGCAGTTGGTAGCCCTTCAGTCGAGGCGAGCACATCCGTCACGGTTGGTGACATCTCCTGAAAGAGGTGAGGGTTCGACTCCCTACAAATCACAGGGTAC
Source organism: Aggregatilinea sp. (assembly GCF_036822615.1). NCBI lineage: Bacteria > Bacillati > Chloroflexota > Anaerolineae > Aggregatilineales > Aggregatilineaceae > Aggregatilinea > Aggregatilinea sp. The sequence goes on from NZ_DAISHJ010000133.1 coordinate 2,376, forward strand.
CGTGACCGTTACAAGCGCACCGTGTAACGCGCACAGTCACTACCACGTGCTGATCTGCTGGATGGGCGAGGGAGGGATAGGGGAAGACGGGGCAGTCCTTTTGAGGGCTGTCCCGTCGTGCGTTCCGGCGCGAAGTTTGTGATCTGTGACCAAGCGCCGGGCCGACCGATCCGCGAGGGCTGTGGTATACTCCGCTCCACCCGGCAGGACCCGCGCACGCGGCGCGGGCCTCTATCAATTTTCATCACGGAAGGTCGCCATGTTGACCGAACTCACGCTGACCCAGGCCCAGGACAAGCTGCGCGCAGGCGAGATCACGGCGGTTGCGCTGACACAGGCGCATCTCGACCGGATCAAGGCGCTCAACCCGTCGCTGCATGCCTTTCTGGTTGTCACCGAGGCGCGCGCGTTGGCTCAGGCGGAAGCCGCCGACCGCCGCCGCGCGAACGGCGAGGATACGCCGCTGCTTGGCATTCCGCTGGCGATCAAAGACGTGCTGATGACGCAGGACGTGCCGACCACCTGCGGATCGCGCATCCTCGAAGGCTTCATCCCGCCCTATACGGCGACGGCGGTGCAGGGCCTGTTCGACCAGGGCGCGATCATGCTCGGCAAGACCAACACCGACGAGTTTGCGATGGGGTCTTCGACCGAAAACTCCGGCTACGTGACCACCCGCAATCCGTGGGATCTGGAACGCGTGCCGGGCGGCAGCAGCGGGGGCAGCGCCGCCGCGATTGCTGCGGATCTGGCACTGGGCGCGCTGGGCACGGATACCGGCGGCAGCGTGCGCCAACCGGCGGCGTTCTGCGGCGTGACGGCGCTCAAACCGTCCTATGGCCGCGTTTCGCGCTACGGCCTGATCGCGTTCGCATCGTCGCTGGATCAGATCGGCGTGTTTGGGCGCACGGTGGAGGACATCGCCGTGCTGCTGGGCGCGATTGCCGGGCACGACGAGCGCGACAGCACCAGCATGCCCGTGCCGGTGCCCGATTACCGCGCGGGGCTGTCCGGCGACATTCACGGGCTGCGCGTGGGCGTGCCCAAGGAATATTTCATTGAGGGCATGCAGCCGGAAGTCGAGGCTTCCGTGCGCGCCGCCATCGATCAGCTTGCGGCCCTGGGCGCGGAGATCCGCGAGATCAGCCTGCCGCACACCGATTACGGTCTGCCGGTCTATTACCTGATCGCCCCGGCAGAGGCGTCCGCCAACCTCGCCCGCTTCGACGGCGTGCGCTACGGTCCGCGCGACTCGCAGGGCGCGATGTGGCCGACCTACACCGCCACGCGCGGCCACGGCTTCGGCCCGGAGGTCAAGCGGCGCATCATGCTCGGCACGTATGCGCTTTCGGCGGGCTACTACGACGCCTACTATCTGAAGGCGCAGAAGGTCCGCACGCTGCTCAAACAGGACTTCGATGAGGCGTTCCGCGACGTGGATGTGATCGCCGCGCCGACCGCGCCGACGACCGCCTTCCGCATCGGCGAAAAGACGGACGATCCGCTGCAAATGTACCTCTCGGACGTGTTCACGCTTCCGGCCAGCCTCGCGGGCATCGCGGGGGCGGTCGTGCCGTGCGGCTTCGACGGCGCGGGCATGCCGGTCGGCTTACAGATCATGGGCGCGGCGTTCGACGAGCCGACCGTGCTGCGCGCCGCCCACGCCTACCAGCAGTCCACGGACTGGCACACGCGGCGTCCTGCGCTGTAGCCAGGAATACAGGTCCGCGTTACGTAGTTGGTAGGGGCAGTATCCATACTTTTGAACCGGAATCGGGTTACGCACTTCGTGTAATCTCTCGTCATTGCGCTTGGGGGGATTTTTCAGTAATGACATCTGCTTGAAACTAGAGTTTTTGTATTTCAGGGGAAAAATATGCGCCATCTAATGACGATCGTTTTGTCGTTGGGTTTTATAGTAGGAATTTTTGCCCCCGCAACCACTCAGGCAAACCAGACTTCTAATGAATATACAGTAGATCAGGTGCTCGCTGCTTACGAGGCTGGTCAATTTCGTGTTATTCGTACATCCGGCGAGTGGGTCACAGCGAGCCGGGATGGCGCATATATCTGTGCCGAGGGCGATGGTATCTATCGAGTCAGTGATGGGCTGTTTTTCGAGCAGTTTGACCGAGGACTGTTCAGCCCAAATGGTTTGTACTTCATGGAAAACAAGGATGGTATCTACCGGGTTAGTGACGGGGTGGAAGTTGTGGATACGCCCGATGTTGCGACCTCTCAGGCGGTTTTCGACGACAGTGGAACATACGTAGCAATCAGTACAGCCGGAGTCTATCGTTTGAGCGATGGGCAGCAGATTATTGCGACCAGCAGCCCCGAAATTAACTTCAGTCCAGATGGCCTTCTGGCGGCAACCACAGATGGTGTCTTCCGTCTGAGTGACGGGCAAAAATTACTGGATATGAACGGCGATTATCATCGACCCAACTTCAGCCCTGATGGTGCATATGTCTGGTCGGATGGCGTTTATCGGTTGAGTGACGGGGCGCGTTTGTTCGATGTAACTTCTCGTCACGGTGTCTTTTTCACGCCTGATATGAGCTATGCAGTGCTTTTAGAAGATGGTGTTTACCGTCTAAGTGATGGGCAGCGTATGTATTCTCTGACAGGGTGGGTGCCTGACTTTAGTGTGCCCGGTTTTAGCCCCGATGGTCAGTATATGGCTGTCGAATATATGGGTGTTTATCGTGTGCCGGATGGAGAAAAACTGTTTGACTTTGAGGAATACAGTATCGGTGTACGCAACTTCCAGGCAGCAGTATTTAGTCAAGACAGCTTGCTTATTGCTATTGCAAATGATGCCGTATACCGTTTGAGCGATGGCCAACGATTGTTTGAAGTTGGTACCGTTGATAGCTCAAGCCAGTTCAGTCCTGATGATGCGTACCTTGCAGCAGATGGAGTGTATCGAGTGGTTGATGGGCAAAAACTGTTTGACAGCGAAGCCTCTCATGTTACGTTTAGCCCGAACATTGAATATGTAGCACTTGATTATGATGGTTTGTACCGCCTCAGCGATCAGCAAAAACTATTTGATATTGTTGGGTTCGTCCAGAGCTTTAGTATGGCTGGCGAATATATTGCTGTCGGCCTGTATGATCTTGATTTCAGTATATATCGTGTTTCAGATGTGCATCAGTACCGGGGCTTGAACCCTCTGCACATTCCCGCCGGAATCACGGCAATAGGCAATACAGTGTTGGTGGTTGACCTGACTCAGCAGGGCCAACAGCTTCCTGTCATCTACACAGATGTTGACGATGCCCGATTTTACGAAGGCCCCGGGGAAGGGTATGAATTTTCGCAGATTCGCAGCGGTCAGTATTTGGTTGCGCTTTCAATAGAAGACGATTGGTATCAAGTTAACGTTAAAGGGGACATCGGTTGGTTGGCTCCAAATACTGGGATTAGATTTTCCATTCCAGAATAGAATCTTTATGTGACTGTGCAGGGCTGCGAACCGGGAGAAAAGGGCGGAGCAAGCCCCGCCCGCCCCTACGCACGCCACCCTAAAACCCCGGCACGAGATCGATGTTGCCCGGCGGCGGCAGAGGCGGCGGCGGAGGCGGTGACCCGTTCGGCCAGATCTGCCACACCCAGATCGGGCGGTTCGTGTGCGGGCGCTCGTACCACCCCACGAGGTCCGCGCCGACGTCCGGCGGATCGACCTGCACGTTATCCTCGACGTACGCAATGAAATAGGCGGTTTCGCCCGGCTGTAGATCCTCGTTGACCCGCTCGCGCAGCGCGTCCGGCGGCGGCATGGGCGCGAAGCACTGCACCGGCTGGGGACTGTAAAAGTACAGCAGATCGCAGATCGTGTAGCTGGCGTAAATGCGGCTGGGCGGCGGATCGAGGTGGTCGATCTGCTGCGCCACGCTGCGGATCGCGTCGTCGCTGGAGATCCAGCCGCTCAGGTACTCGTTGTAATTCGTGCTGCGCAGCGGCAGCGCGTGCGGATTTTGCCAGCTTTCGCGGATAAACGGGCCCACGAACAGGACGCCCCACACCACGATCACGGCGGCGGCTCCTGCGCCCGCCCATCGCTGGACGCCGGGGCGCTCCGCCAGAGCGATCGCCGCACAGGCGACCAGCAGCACGGCAGGAGCGGCGGCAGGCACGAAGTAGCGCGACGAAACCAGCGTCGCCGCGCCGATCACCAGCCCCACGGAAACCAGCATCCAGGTCGCCAGGAACAGCGCGGCCCGCGAGCGCACCCGGTCCGCGCGCGCCAGCAGCATCCACGCCGCGATCAGCAGCGGGGCGGCGACCAGCATTGGTCCGCTGGTGAAGTCCGCCACCAACGACAGCGCCTCCCGCCCGTAATTTTCGACGGATGCCGCCACCTGTCCCGACGATCGCACGTTGGTGCTGTTGACGAGCACAAACGGCGACGCGCTGTTGCGCGCGAAATAGGCGGGGAGCAGCAGCGGCAGCCACGCGATGGCGACGATGGCGGCGGCAAGTACCAGCGGCGGCATATACGTGCGCAGCCAGCGCTGAGCGCTGCGTACCAGATGCGGCGGCGCGTACAGCAGCGCGGCCAGCACCGGCAGCGCCGGGATCAGCGCCAGCGTGAGCTTGGCCAGCGACGCCAGCGCGATCAGCACGCCCAGCAGTGCGCCCTCGCGCCACGACGGATGCCGCGCGAAGACGAGGCTGCGCCACGCCACCAGCGCCGCGAATCCCGCCGCGAACGGATCGGCCATCGCCATGCTTTCGTAGAAGAACGCCAGCGGCAGGATCGCGTAGAGCAGCAGGGCCAGCGCGCCCGCCCGCGCGTTGTGCAGCATCCGCCCCATCTGGAAGATCGACGCGCCCGTGATCAGCGAAAACAGCGCAATCGAGGCCCGCGACGTGAACAGCACGGCGGACGGAGCCGCCTGGAACAGCCCCAGCCAGAAATAGAGCAGCACCTTGCCGTGCGAGAATCGCCCCGGGTTGCTGTCGAACTGCCACACGATCGACGCGCGCGAGATGTGATAGCTCTCGTCGAGGTAGGGATCGAGCACGGTGATGTGGTGCACGCGAATCAAAAACTGCGCCAGGAGCAGCAGGGCAGCAATCCACAAAATAGAGGAACGACGGCGCGAATTGTGCATGGGGTCTGTGTTGGGATTTAGTAACAGTGCGGGCTTGAAGTCGTTCGCGGAGACGGTGTGTTCAAACGGGTGCGCGAACCGTTTCCGCGCACCCGTTCAACTGGACTACTTGGATCTTAGCTGCGTACGAGGCGAAGTGCAATATTTTGGGCCCTGTGTAGCTTTGTTGTTCCTAGAATCCCTCCTGATTAACGCCATCGACTTGCTGCGCGATTTTATCGATGGCGCTTACATCGCTTCCAAACAACATCATGGGTTCCGCTGCGCTGATCAAGGCTTCAAATGTGAAGAATCGACAACGCTCATGTAACTCTAGGCGCTGAAAAGTAAGTCTAGAAAGCTGCGCTTTGACTTGGTTAGTGCGAACGGCTGGTGCGGCGATATAGAGAGGGAAAATAAAATTGTCGAGTGCAATAGCAAGATCAGACATTCGCAGTAAACCGGAATAAATTGAGGTTGTGCTCTCTATCTCAAATGCAGCCATGATTTTTAGCCCCTTTAACCAAACAACATCGATCAGTTCGATCATCTGTTTCGATTTAGGGCCAATGCCAGGAAATTCAGGAAGGCTGTTGAGGCTGTATTGCCCTAGTTGTTTGCCCTTCCAGGTACTGCTTCGATCATTGGTTGCAATCCAAACTTTGTATCCGAATTTCTGCCCTATTTCAGCCAATAACCATTGGATATAGGTATGCTCTCTTTCTTCTTCATTCGTAGTGCTAAAAGAATCCCCAGTTGTTCCGATGTCTGATGAGGATGCCTCAACAGGCTCAACTGCTGGCGTAATAGAAACGCCTCGCTGTTTATGCCAAACGCAAAGTTGCTCCATTTCCCAGAGACTCAAACCTAACTTCTTCGTCATCAGAAGAAAGATCTCCCGAAAATCAAAGTAGTCACCTACCGGTTGGCTGCTGGGTGTATAAAGCCCTTCAGAAATCAATGCTTGGCGACTAGAAGTATAGTAAATGGGCCAATTTTCTGTATCTTGAATATGCCACCACCCACTAACGAAGGAGGGTACAAGGCCAGGTTGGATATTCTGCTTTTGAACAGCGTTTGAATCGATTAGTTTGTTTAGATAATCCATAAAACTACTAAGTTGTTGATATCCCTTGTGAACGTCCGAAGGTACCGGCAAAACCATCTTGAGTTGATAAGCGAGTTCATCCTGGTTAGGAATATTTTTAACAAACATATTCAGGACCATTGCGCCTGCAAAGCCGCCCAATCCGAAGGAACGCCATTCCTTGTTTGTTTTGTGTTGAAAGGTCATTCGAAAATCGGCATTGCTGATAGCGCCTGAAAAGTAGTTCTTCAGAAGTATATTCATTTGTTTAACAGCAAGTTGGCGTTCACGTTTGAGACTGTCGTATTGCTTCTGAAATATATCGCTAGAAAACCATTCATCCTGGAGTGATTTCCAAGTTTCGAGCTGGTCATCATGTAACATTGCCATGTAGTCTCCTACAAGGAAATTAAAAATAAGGGAAATGGAAAAAGCACTGCATGAAGGCAGTGCAGGAGTAGCATAACGCTATTCTGGTTAAGGGATCTGAACTTTAGATCAGAACCTTACAGCTCGAACGTGCCGCCGGGATCCAGCACCACCGGCTTCGCGTCCGTTTCGTTGTTCACGCGCTGCGCCCACACGACCACGTCCTGCGCGACGGCATCGAACGTATTATAGTGCATCGGGATCACGCACTTGGGCTTCAGCAACTCGATCGCCTTCAGCGAGCCTTCGGTTCCCATCGTGAAATAGTCGCCGATGGGCAGGATGGCGAGATCCAGGCCGTGCTCGCCGATCAACTGCATATCCAGGAACGCGTTCGTGTCGCCCGCGTGGTAGATGTTCTTGCCCTCGTCGGTGAAGATCAGGATGCCGTTCGGCTCGCCGCCGTACGATCCGTCCGGCAGGGACGAGCTGTGATGTGCGATGGTCAGCTCCACGCGCCCAAACGGCAGCTTGATCCCGCCGCCGGGATTGAGCGTGTGCACTTTCTCAAGGCCGTGCTTGCTGCGGAACCACCTGCCGATCTCGTTGTTGGCGACCACGGTCGCGCCGGTGCGCTTGGCGATCGACGTGGTATCGCCGATGTGGTCGCCGTGCCCGTGCGACACCAGAATGAAGTCCGCCGGAATCTCCTTCGGATCAGCCGCGGCGAGTGGATTGCCGGTTAAAAATGGATCGATGAGAATGTCATAAGTACCGATTTTGAGCGCAAAAGCAGAGTGCCCCAACCACGTGACCTGAATGGTCATCCCCCTACCTCCTTTGAGCTGTAAAATCCCTGCAAGGCAGTATACGCCGCTAATTGTTTGTTACCAAATCTAACTATAACCGACAAACGAGTAGTCAGCATAAGATTAATAAACATGATGTAGAACACTTGACATCGAACATCGGTTCGGAATATAATTCAGCGTAAAATGCGAACTATTGTGCGTAAGCACGGAGCGAATCTGATGGCCCAACAGTCTCTATCCTCGCGGCAGAAAAAAATTCTGTCGTTCATTGAGCGGTTCCTTGAAAAGAACGGCTATCCGCCCACCATCCGCGAGATCGGCGAGGCCGTGAGCATCGCCTCCACGTCGGTGGTGAACTACAACCTGAACAAGCTGGTCGAGCGCGGTTTTTTGGAGCGGTCGCCGGAAGTGTCGCGCGGGCTGCGGCTGGTGAAGGAAAACGCGCAGGAAGTGCCTATGCGTTATGCCGAATCCGCGAGCCTGCTGCCCGTGCCGCTGGTCGGTAAGATCGTGGCGAGCGCGCCCGTGCCGCTGCCGGGTGAGGACTTCGGCTACTACTACGACACCGACGACATCATCGACGTGCCGCAAAGCCTGATCTCCCGTATGCCGGGCGATGAACTGTTCGCGCTGCGCGTGAACGGTGACTCGATGATCGATGCGATGGTGGCCGACGGCGACATCGTGGTCCTCAAGCGCCAGAATATCGCGCATAACGGGGACATGGTGGCGGTGTGGCTGCGCGAGCGCGGCGAAATGACCCTCAAGAACTATTATAATGAGGGCAAGCAGGTCCGCCTCCAGCCCGCCAACCCGACGATGGACCCGATTTACGTGGATGCCACGCAGGTTGAGGTTCAAGGCCGCGTATTGGCTGTGCTGCGTACGCTGCACTAGCCATTAGCTGGCGTTTGCGCGGCTCTGTGGGTGAATAACAAGTTTATGAACGGCTGCTTCCGGCGCCGCATAGTAGTGTGTTTCTGTGCGTCGTCGTTTGCAGTTGTGTGATATCGCTCCGCTGTGTCGCATTTGATCCTCGCCCTGGGCGCTGTCTGCCCGGCGAGGATTTTTTATAGCTGGCTGTGTTGCAAGGGCGGGACTGGGCTTTTAGCGACGCATCCGGCGTTCTGTGCTATGCTGTGGTCGTTCGCTGCGTGGCATAGAAGGAGCAGGCATCATGACCCCACCGACCCCGACCTGCCGTATCGTGCGGCCCGACGCAACCTATGGCGGGCTGCAGGGCTTCAACTATTTTGAGGGCATCTCGGCCCAGAGCACCGGCGCGACCGGGCTGTGTATGCACATGCTGGTGATCCCGCCCGGTGGGCGGGCCAAAGCGCACCTGCACGAAGCGCACGAAACGGCGATCTACGTGATCAGCGGCGAGGCCGAGATGTGGTACGGCGAGGATCTCGCCGAGTACATGACGGTACGGGCCGGGGATTTTCTGTACATTCCGGCGGGGATGCCGCACCTGCCCGCCAACCGCAGCACGACCGAGCCGTGCGTGGCGGTGCTGGCGCGCACCGATCCGAACGAACAGGAAAGCGTCGTGCTGCGTCCCGATCTGGACGCGCGGCTGGCGCAGCGGACCGGCTCCGAGCCGTAACCGGGCGCAGTCTACCGCTTGCTGCCGCCGTATTATCGTTTCTCCCCCGCCGGTCCTCTTTGAGCCCGCGGCGGCAAGCGGTACACTACATGTAGTTGGGCACGGGCACACCTTGCCTCGGCAAATACCAGGCGGTCACTCCATACTATGGTTCCGGCTAATACGTTGCAGATTGCCATCGTCGGCGCGGGCACGATGGGTGCTAACATCGCCCAGGCGGTCGCGCTTGGCGGCTGTGACGTGATTCTGCACGACATTGATCGGGCGGTGCTGCGTCAGGCGTTGGGGCGCATCAGCCGCGGCATCGACCAGGGCGTGCGGTTGGGCAAGGTCGATCCGGTGCGTGCCCGCCGCGCCAAACGGTCGTTTACGCTGGTCACCGACGTGGCCCGCTGCGCGTCGGCGGATATCGCCATTGAAGCCGTGTTCGACGATCCCGACCTCAAACAAACGGTCCTGCGCGAGATCGACACGGTGATCAGCGACACCGCGATTCTGGCGACCAGCTCCAATACGCTGTCCCCTTCCGCCCTGGCCGGATCGACCCGCCAGCCGGAGCGCGTCATCGGCCTGCACTTTTGCAATCCCGCCCACATCATGCAGCTGGTCGAGGTCGTGCGGACCGAGCACACCGATCCCGCCAGCCTGGAGCGCGCCACGTCCCTGGTGCGTGCCATCGGCAAGACGCCGGTCGTGGTGGAAGACAGTCCGGGCCTGCTGGTGAACCGCATCGGGCAGGCCTATTGGGGCGAGGGGCTGCGCCTGCTGGACGAAAACGGGCTGGATCTGCAAACCATCGACCGTCTGATGGAGAGCATCGACTTCCCGCTGGGGCCGTTTCACCTCATGGACTTTCTGGGGGTCGATACGGTGCACAGCGTGACGCAGATGTTGTGGGACGCCAGCTACCAACTGCCGCGCTATCGCCCGCACCCTCGCACGCGCCGTATGCTTGACGCGGGCCAGACCGGGCGCAAGGGCCATCGCGGGTTTTACCCGCCTGCGGAATAGGGGCCGTGAGTATGCGCGTGCTGATTGTGGGCGAAGTCCCGTTTGTGGATGCGCTGGCGGGGTTATGCCGCGCCAAGAATCACAAGGTTGACCTGTTTCTGTCCCAGGATCTTGAGGACCAGGAAACGCTTGACGCGATGGTGAAGGCCGCAACGCGCGCGCAGATCGCCATCGAGAGCCTGAACGAGTCGCAGTCGGCCAAGATGTGGCTGGTCGAAGGCATCGAAGCCAACATCCCGCCCGATACGCCGATGCTGGTCAGCGCGCTGGCCGCCAGCGCCACCGAGATCGCCAGTTGGGCCGAATATCCCAACCGCGTCGTGGGGTACGGGCTGCTGCCGCCCGTGGTGACCGCCGGGCTGGTCGAGTTTGCCCCCGCGCTGCAAACGGATTTCGACAGCGCGACCCGCGCGCGGCGCTTCTGGGAGGAACTCGGCTTCGAGGTGGTGCGCGTGCCGGATACACTCGGACTGGTCCGCGCGCGCATCGTGTGCAATCTCGTGAACGAGGCGGTGTATACGCTGGCCGCGAGCGGCAACAGCGTGGAAGATATCGATACGGCGATGCGCCTGGGCATGAACTTCCCACGCGGGCCGCTGAGCTGGGCGGACGAGATCGGGCTGGACGTGGTGGCGGGCGTGCTCGATGGGCTGCTGCGCACCTATGGCGACGAGCGCTACCGCCCTGCGCCGCTGCTGCGCCAGAAAATTTACGCGGGGCAGGTCGGCAAAAAATCGGGCAAGGGCTTTTATACGTATTAGAAATAGAGTTGGGACATTTTTGCGCACTTTAACTTTTAGCGCCGGATATGTAGAATGCCGGGCGGGTTTGATGTGGTTTAACTTTTAAATCTGGACAAACCCAGGGCGGGTAAAAACCCGCCCCTACAAACCCCGTTGAGGCGGCTTGTCTCCCCTCTCCAGCCCAGACTGGAGAGGGGCCGGGGGTGAGGTGGCTTTGACCAATGGCGGCGCAGGCCCTCTCCGGCGATTGCGGTACAATGGGCAAGGAGACACGATGCAGTCAGGTGAGATGCGATGGCAACCGAGTTAGAAGCATTTGCAGGTCACCTGTTGGTGGTCGGTGGGCGCGCAGTCAGCATGCCGCCGCCGGGTGCGCTGGCCGATGCCGCACCCAAGAAAACGTCACGCGCGCGTGAAGGGGACCGCTTTTTCGTCCTGATCACGCCCGCCGATGGTACGCACGCGCCTGCCTCGTTTTACGAGGAGGTCGCGCGGGTGGCGGCGGGGGCCTATTTCGGCAGCAGCGGCGGCGTGACGGGCGGTCTGCGCGAAGCACTGATCGCCGTGGGAGAGCGTGCGCAGGCGCTCGAAGCGCAGAGCGGCCAGCCGCAGCGCCTGAACGCGATCGCGGCGGCCCTGCGCGGCCCGGAACTCTATACCGCGCGCAGCGGGCACGTGTTCGGGGCGCTCTGGCAGGAAGGCCGCCTGACGTTTTTCCCCACCGATCGCCACGATCCGCTCTCGATGGCCGTGCCGCCGCTGGGCGCGCCCGGCTCGCCCGATATCGACCTGTCGCATACCATCGTCGGCGCGAACCAGACCCTGCTGCTCGCGGATGAAGGGCTGCTCGACGCGGACGACGACGTGCTGCGCGAGGCGCTCGCCAGCCGCGAGGTACGCGCCGGGCTGGATCAGTTGAAGACCTGCGCCGGGGTGCAAACCTCGGCCACGCTGATCCGCCTCGTGCCGCCCGGCACGCCGGACCCCGACCGGCTGGCGGCAGCAAGTCCCGCCGCGCCGTCCAAACCTGCTGTCGCGCCTGATGCTCCGGCGCTCCCGGCGGATCGCTTCGC
>NZ_DAISHJ010000134.1:0-14080 GCF_036822615.1 Aggregatilinea sp.
GAGCAGCCAGTTGATGACCGACCCCAGAACGTTGCCCACGCTCGCCACCCCTACCTGGGCCGCGAGGCGCTCGTGCCGTTTTTGGAGCGCGCCGACAAGGGCTGCATCGTGCTGTGCCGCACCTCGAACCCCGGCGCAGGCGAGCTTCAGGACCGCGCCATCGACGGCAAACCGCTGTGGCAGGTGGTCGCGGAGACGGTGCGCGACGGCTGGAACGCTAACGGCAACTGTATGCTGGTGGTCGGCGCGACCTATCCCGACGAGCTGCGGCAGGTCCGCGCGCTGGTGGGCGAGATGACGCTGCTCGTGCCAGGCATCGGCGCGCAGGGCGGCGACGTCCAGGCGACCGTCACCGCCGGGCTGAACGCGACGGGCAAGGGCATCATCGTCAACAGCTCGCGTGGGATCATCTTCGCGGACGATCCGGCGGCGGAAGCCCGCGCCCTGCGCGACGCGATCAACGCGTGGCGGTAGTAAGTTTAAAGGTAGGGCGCTAGCGCATTCGCAATTTGCGTTGCAATGAGTAGTATGCTGGGCGTCACCGCTTGAAGCGTCTTTGCAGCCTCGATCAGTCCTTTGCTGGACACATCGAGGCTTCTTTTATTAATACGCTCTTTGCTCAGAGCTTTCCCCACTTGCTCGGCTTGTTCTCGTACGGCTTCGACTTCGTCCTGATATTCACTAGGAACACCACGTAGGGCGGCCTGTAGTTCAGCCACAAGCCTTTCAAGCTCGCGCTTTGTGGCGTCCTCTACTTCAGGAGCAGCATGAATGCTCTGCCGCACATTTTCGAGGGTCGAGTCAATATTCAGAATGCTATTCTGTACATTTGAGACATTGTATTGATTAAAAGTGGGAGTTGGTACGGTAGGGGATTCAAAATCTCTTTCGGCAGCCTGGATAATCGCTTGCTCGGACAGATGATACTGATTTTTTCCTACCTGCCTAAAAAAACCACACGCCTGAAAAACAGAAAAATCTGCTTGATGCGCATGCTCTCGCCAAAACTCCTGTAAATCCTTCTGGTCATCCAACTCATCAACCATCATTCCATCGTATCCTATATAATAATTGACTGTCCACCTCGTTTCTATGATTCCGCCCTTAAGACCAGGAACAATCGATCGCAATAGTGTTTTTTGTCGTTCAGACAATGCGCAAGTTGTCATACGGCATTTCCTGAGCATTACCCTTCAGGTACTCGTTAACGACGTTACTTCTTGTCTGAATTTTTGTCACTAGGCGGTTGTGCTTGACTCTGATTGCTACCGATATCGGTGAGATCCAAACCTACGATTCTGATTTCTTGACCCACACTACCCGACATAGCTGTGTCAGGTAAAGAATCAAGTGCAGGTGCATCCATAAAATCGTAAGTTTCCTGGATGAAAACTTTTTCTAGCTCACTTCCTGGATTCTGCTCTTCTGGATCGCCCATTATTTGCCACAACCTTTAGTCTTGTCTTATCAACAATATGATATTTCTGCCCCGACTGCGGAGTAGGAGGAAGCGTTTCACCTTTGAAAACAGTGTGATCTTTCCACCTGCATCCCTGGACCAACAATTTCGTACTGTCCAGATTCAGGTGCTTTTTCCCCTGATTTTAGCAAATCGTCCTTTGAGATGATCCCACCCTCCGCTTTGATACACATGTTCTATTGTATTTGAAACTATAAACAAAGTAAAGATATAAAATCATTTGAGTCTAATTATTAGAATAATTTTCTAGTTTATTCTTCGGAACCTGCGTCATTCATTTAGAGTGCGCATGATTTGAAATTCGCCCTCCGGTGTGGTATCACTGTGGGGCGTAGCGGCCCGCCGGAACGCACGCCGTACCCCGGTTGGAGCATGACGCGCAGGGCGACCGCCAACCACTGCCAAAAACTGAAGTTTGGCCGACCGCTGATTGTTGAAGCACTTTAGGAGATAATGAGGCCGCTATGGCTAAAAAGACGACTCGCCGCCCTAATCTGTCCCAGGAAACCCTTGCCCGCGCCCGCCAGGAAATGTACGGCAGCACGCCCGCTGAGGACGCGCCTACGCCTGCCGAGCCGCACAGCAACGTCCCCGTCGCGCCGCGCCGCCGCACCACTGGCGTACCGTCGAAGGTCGCCGCAGCCGCGGCCCGTCCGGTCGATCTGCGCCAGGAATACGCGTACGTGGTGCACGACCTGCAAACGATGGGCATGCTCGCCGCCGCCCTGATGATCATCCTGGTGGCGCTGTCGTTCTTCCTCTAGGTCACACGCTGATCGAAAGCTGAACTGAAACAGATGGAGACAGGGCGAGCCGCGTGCTCGCCTTATTGATTCAAACTGCCGGGGCGGCGGATGTTGGTATCCTGGCTTTGCAGGGTCAGGGGGAGCGGGGCCTCGTCGCCGAATTCGCCCGAGGCGTTCCCGCCGTGCGCGGGGATGAGGATCGTGATCTTCGTGCCCTTAGACGGCGCGCTCGTGATGCGCAGCGTGCCCTCGATCAGCTCGGCGCGTTCGCGCATGTTGACCATGCCCAGGCTGCCGCGCTGGTCGTAGTTCGCGTCCACCGCGCTCAGATCAAAGCCCACGCCGTTGTCTTCCACTTCCACGACGATCAGCGACTCCTGGCGGTAAATGCGCACCCAGACGTGTTCGGCCTGGGCGTGTTTGCGCGCATTGTTGATCGCTTCTTCCACAATGTAAAACAACACACCCTGCCCGTGCCCGTCCATGCTGTCTTCGACGTTCAACTGGCCTTCCAGCGTCACGTTCATGTCGTAGGTATCGCGCATCTTTTCCACGAGCTGCCCCAGCGCGGCCCGCAGACCCTGCGTTTCCAGCACAAGCGGGCGCATGGTGAACAGCATGTGCCGGATCTCTTTGGTCGTGCGGCGCGCCAGCTCCTCGACCTTCCACAACTCCTCGACGGCCTGCTGCGGCTGGCGTTCGATCAGGCGGCGGATGTAGTTCACGCGCATGGCGATCGCCGCGACGCTCTGCGTGGGGCCGTCGTGCAAATCGCGCGAGAGCTTCTTGCGCGTATCTTCCTCGATATCGACGATGCGCTCTTTTTCGTTCAGCAGATTCTGGTACAGCACCGCGTTTTGCAGCGCCACGGTAACCTGCGTGCCGATGGCGTTCAACAGCTCGACGTGCTCGTCCGAAAACGAGCCCGGCTCGTCGCTGCCGAACAGCAGCACGCCGTAATTCTGGAATCCGGCGCGCAGCGGGATCGCCAGCACCGACTTGGCGTCCTGGAACGCGACGAAATAATGCAGCTCAGGATCGCGGCTGATCTCGCCCGCGAAGACCGGCTCGGCCTGTTTCAGCGCCAGCCCCAGCACGCCCTGACGGCCCGGCACCGCGACCATCTGGTCGGCGCGTGTCAGCCCGCGCGAACTCATCACGCGAAGCTGGTTATCGTCGCCCTGGAACAGCAGCGCCGCGCTGATGATCCGTGCGCCGCCGCCCAGCCCGTTCAGCCCCAGCGTGCCGATGTTTTGCGCCGCGTCCAGCACGCGCTGGTAATCGAGCGTCGAGCTGAGCGTGCTCGCCATCTCGTACATGGCGCGCGCGCGCTCGCGGGCGTCCCGCAGCCGGGACGCTTCGGCTTCGCGCTCCGCCAGCCGGTTCCGCCGACCGAATCCCCAGCCGTTGGGCCGCAGCGCCACGCCCAGAATGCCGAACGCCGCCAGCAGCAGCAGGCTCAGCCCGGCGTTGACGACGCCGTCGTCGGAAACGTCCAGCGCTCCCGGTCCGCCCAACACCCAGATGCTGCCCGCCAGCAGCGCCACGAGGCAGACGCTCGCGCCCACCCAGCCGAGCCGGATCGCGGCAGGCAGAATCGCCAGCGTGCCGAAAGCCAGCAGCGCCAGCGGCGCGTCGCCGTAGACCCAGGCGAACAGGATCGCCAGGGCGGTGTCGATGACCAGAGTGAGCAGGCCGAGCAGGGTGTCGTTTAGCGCGGTGAAGTGTGCCAGCACCGCCAGCACGAAGTTCGAGGCAACCGCAACCACCAATGCCAGCGGCAGTTGGCTGGTATGCGTGCTGGCACCGCCCAGGCGCGTTTCAGTTGCCAGCAGCAGGGCGGCACTCAGAATGAACAGCCACCGCAACCAGAAGAGGGCTTTATCGAGCCGGTGAGTGGAATAAACGGACGCTCGCGGATCCAAAGAAGGTCCCGGTATAAACAAAATGCCGCAACGGTCGCGACTGGGCTAACCTGCGGCATCTTTACCACTATGGGCGCGAAGGGACTCGAACCCCTGACCTCACGGATGTGAACCGTGCGCTCTAACCAGCTGAGCTACGCGCCCAAGATGCCAGCATTATAGCATCGATAGAATCGGCTGACAAGAGCGGTTTCGCAGTCGGATCGCTCAGGAACCGCGACTCATTGTAGCACGTTTTTTTGGCGCGCCCCACTATGCAGTAAGCATAAACAACACGACGCCGGTCCGCGGCGCACGAAACTACTTCTCCTCTTTGATATGCCCCGGGGCATTCTCGCTGTTCCCGGGGCCATCAGCCTGATGGCCGGGGGCGTTTTCACTGTTCCCCGGCCCATCAGCCTGTTGTCCTGGCGCATTTTCACTGTTGCCTGGCCCGCCGTCTTCCTGACCGGGGGCGCTTTCGCTGTTCCCCGGTCCGGCGTCCTCCTGGCCGGGGGCGCTTTCGCTGCTGCCCGGCCCGTCGAACACGCCTTCAGGCGTCAGAGTGGGATACTGCGCCGGGCGCGGAACGAGCGTCGGTATGCGCGTTGGCCCTGCCTCGGGCACGATCGCGTCCGAGGGCGGGCGGCGGGTCGGCGTGACGCTCTTGCGCGTGGGGGTCGCGCTCGGCGTCCGGCTGGCGGTGGCCGTCGAGGTGGCAGTCGATGTCGCCGTAGCCGTTGGGGACGGCGTGGCGGTGGCGGTCGCCGTCGAAGTAGCGGTCGCCGTTGAGGTGGCAGTCGATGTTGCCGTCGCCGTGGCGGTGGCCGTAAACGTCGGCGTCGATGAGGCCAGAGGCTCCTCTGTCAGCGGAATGGCGGCAGGCGCTTCGGTCACGACCGGCTCAGGCGTGACGTCGCCGGGTCTACCATATTGCGTGCTGAGGGCGGTGCTGTTATCCGCCACGGTTTGCAGCCGGATCTGCATCTCCGCCGGAGCGGCGGGGATCGCCTGGAGCGCGAGCGCGGCCTGCTGCTGCGCGATCTCGTCGATGCGCAGCCGGACCTGCTCCCGGTTCCCCTCGCCCGCGTCCACCAACTGGCCCGCGGCCCACAGTTGATCCGAGGCTTCTTCCAGCGCGCGCGGATAAATATCGCCGCGGTCCAGCAGTTCCTGGAACTCGTCCACACGCCGGGCCGCGAAGTCGACACGCAGCCGCGCCTCGTCCGAAGATGAAACCAGGGCCAACCGCCCGCTTTCGATGGCGCGCTTCACCGGGTAGAGCGCTTCACCGGGCAGGCTGTTGGCCGATGCCTGCGCCGCACCGACCGTACCGAGGATAAAGATGATCAAACACGCGGCAACGGCGACGCGCAGGAGATGTACCATCGAATAACGGCGGACAGGTGTGCTTGTAACCCGATGCGGACTTGATGTCGCCAACTGCACCCGGAGCCGCGCCTCGATGCGCAGCATGGCGTCTTCTGGCAGGGCGGGCGCGGGGGTCTCGGACAACCGCCGCGCGGCATCTACCAACGGATCGCTTCCGTCATCAAACACAGCACGCGTATGAGGCGGCAGGGCACGGTCCAGCCGGTCCATCAAATCACGCGCATCCTTGGAGCGACCCGGCGTCATTCTGTCGTACCTCGCAGATAATGCCGTCCAGATTTGGAACTACCCATAAGCGCCGCCAGCCGTTTCAGGGCACGGTGCTGCATGGTCGCGGTGGCTTCAACACTCTTATTCACGATCTGTGCGACTTCCTCATGGCTTTTACGCTCGACAAAGCGCAAAATCAAAATCGTCTGCTGTTCCTCAGGGAGCTGGCTCAATGCCTCTCGCAGCTCCTCGACCGCTTCGCGTTCCTGAACGGTCTGCTCTGGCGACAACGCCTGATCGGAGTGCAGCGTATCCGTTAACGGTTCCTGCGGGCGCTGTCGGTGAAGCCGGTAATGATCGGCCACGCGCGCCGCCGCGATGCGGTACAGCCATGCTTCAAAAGGTGCGCCCGTCACCCGGTAAGTTGGCAGTCCTTCCACCATGCGCAAAAAGACCTCTGCTGTCAGATCCTCGACAACCTGCCCATCGGGCACACGATAGCCGATATACCGCGCAATCTGCTGCACGTAACGCCGGTACAGGATCGAGACCGCATCCGCTTCGCCGCGTTGCGCACGGGCGATCAAAATATCGTCGGGCGTTTCTGCCATAAAGTTTAGTCACACATGTGCCTGTCATCCGTTCACCCTAAGAATATAGTTTTCTTTTCGGGGTTGGGCGAACGGAGCGAGCGTGCCCGCTCCGTTCGCCGGGGGCCGTGTGACCTACTTCTTGCCGCCCCCCTTGTTGTCATCCTTGCCCTGCTGGCCGGGCGCATTCCCGCTGTTGCCGGGGGCGCTGCCGCCATCATCTTTCTTCTCCTGGCCGGGCGCGTTGCCACTGTTGCCGGGCGCGCCGTTATCATCTTTCTTCTCCTGACCGGGGGCGTTGCCGCTGTTGCCCGGCCCGGTATTCTGTTCGGTCTGGAGCTGTTCCTGTTCCTGCTCCTGCTCCTGCATCATCTCCTGATCGCCGGGGTCGGTCTCGTCATCCGTGCCCCATTTATCGGCGTGCTTCTGGGCCGAAATCACGCGGCCCGGTGCAAGGCTGCTCGGCTGGACGTCATATTCCTTCACGATCTCGCCCCAGCCCAGGCCGCCTGCCTTCTCGGCCAGCAGATCGTCCGGCGTGGTACCGTCCGACTGCTCGGAGATCAGCAGCGCCCGCGCGATTTCACCGAAGCCGAAGCCCTGGCAGTGCCAGCCCATCACGACGTCGTAATCCAGGTCGAACTCAGCCGCCAGCGCCGTCGCCACAGGGTGTCCGGGGCGATCGCAAACCACTTCCGCCGGCTCTTCGGTTGCCATGGGCGGTTCTTCAGTCGCTACCGGGGGTTCCTCGGTGCCAACCGGGCCGGGGGTCTCGTCGCAGACATCCCCGATACCGTCCAGATCCGCGTCCGCCTGATCCGCGTTGGCGACCAGCGGGCAGTTATCCAGCGCATCGACCACGCCGTCCGCGTCCGTGTCGAGCAGGTCAGGATCGCATGCGTCACCAATGCCGTCCGCATCCGTGTCCGCCTGATCCGCGTTGGCGACCAGCGGGCAGTTATCCAGCGCATCGACCAGTCCATCGGCGTCCGTATCGACCATATCAGGATCGCATGCGTCACCGATGCCATCCCCGTCCGTATCCGCCTGATCGGGATTAGCGATATCCGGGCAGTTGTCCACATCGTCGGCAATGGTATCGCCGTCCAGGTCCACGCCCAGCACCAGGGAGGTCGCGTTGAGCACGGATTCAGCGCCGTCCTCAAGCGTTCCGGTGATGGTCACAACCTGACCGATTGTCAGCGTCGCCGGATCGAACGCGCCGTTGATGTTGACCGCGTAGCCGTCCACCACGATGGTATCCACAGTGATCGACTCGACGGTCCCTGAAATGCGAATAATGACTTCAATGGGCGTATCGTCCTGGGCCGCTGCCGGAGAAACCGGAGCCGCCGGGAAGACAGCAACGCCTGCCGCCAAAAGGGCCAGCACGACCATTCCAATGTAAAACCGTTTCCAAATTCCCATGTGTCTATTGCTCCTATCAATCACCAACACCTGCCAGCAATACCGGGGGGCCATAGGGCAATCTTACAAATTTAACGTAAAGACAGGGCGTAAATGCGAATCATTCTTAACGTTACGGGAAGGAAACTCCGCTGCAACACGCAAAAAAGAGCGAGGCTGTAACACCTCGCTCTTAGAAGCAAATCCGGCTACGGAACGGCGTTGAGAGTTTAGTTTTGCGGGGGCTGGTAATGGACCTCGCCGCTCTTGCCGCCCTTTTTCATCAACAGGCGCGTGTAGGTCATTTCGAGCTGCTTGGTATGCGGCTTGAGCATGTCGTACAGCGTCAGCGCGGTCAGGCTGGCGGCGGTCATCGCCTCCATTTCGACGCCCGTCACCGCGATGGTTTTTACCAGCGCTTGCAGGCGCACGCCTTCCGGCTCAAAGAAGTACGTGATCTGCACGTGCGTGATCGGCAGCGGGTGGCAGAACGGGATCAGGTCCGAGGTGCGCTTGGCGGCCATGATGCCCGCCGCCCGTGCGATTTCCAGGGCGTCGCCTTTTTCCAGCTTGCGCTCGCGCAGCATGGTCTGGATTTCCGGCGGCATGGTGATCATCGTTTCCGCGATGGCTTCACGCAGCGTCGCGGTCTTTTCCGTTACGTCTTTCATGATTTGGCTTCGTCCTTCCGGCGCAGCGGCACGCCGTCGAGATAGCGGCTCTCGCCGTCAATATAATGCTCTTCTTTCCAGATCGGCACGCGCTGCTTCAGCTCGTCGATCGCGTAGCGTGAGGCGTCGTAGGCCGGGGCGCGATGCCCCCCGCGCACGACGATGATCACGCTCGCCTCGCCCAGCTTCAGCGCCCCGATGCGGTGCACGATGCGGCAGACGCGCACGTCAAACTTTTCCACCACGTCGGCTTCCAGTTCGGCCAGCGTCTTTTCGGCCAGACTGACGTGCGCCTCGTACGTCATGCCGTCCACGGGCCGCCCGTCGTTTTCGTTACGCACCGTGCCGATGAACACGATCAGCGCGCCGCTGGCATCGTCTTCCGTTTCGGCCAGCAGCGGATCGAGCAGCAGCGGATCTTCGGTCACCCAACGTCCCATCGCGCTACCCTCCACTGACCGGCGGCAGCACGCCCGCCTCGTCGCCGTCGCGCAGCACGTAATCGTCGCCCACGATCTCGTCGTTCACCACGTAGGCGACCACGCCCAGCCGGGGCAGCAGCGCGGGATGGCGCTCCCCCAGCAGGCCGGGCAGCTCGCGCACGGGCAGGCTGTCGCCCGGCAGGTCGAGCGTCTCGGTTTTGATCCCGGCGGTCTGCTTCAACCCGCCGTAAAATACCACTTGCAGCTTCATACCAACATGTCCTCTGAATTTGACCGTGTGGTGTTTTGTAGGGGCGTATGGTTATACGCCCCATCATATACAGCAAGTTAAACATTCAGCGACATGATAGGCGACTCTGCTTTTCGTAGGGGCGGGGCTTGCCCCGCCCGTTGTCAGCAAAGCCGGGTAGGGCGAAGGCTATACGCCCCTACACATGTCGTCTCAATATCCGGGGCAGCCCTCACCCGCCGATGTGGTACATCTCTACCTTCGGGCGTTCGAGGTCCGTCAGGGAGGAGCGGATTTCCGAATACCGGTCGCCGCGAGCCTGCCACACACCGCGAATGCGATCCGCGATGGCCTCGTCCGGCGCATCGCCGCGCAGCAGGTCGCGCAGATCCGTGCCCTTGACCGCGAACAGGCAGGTGTAAATGCTGCCCTCCGGTGTCAGGCGCAGACGGGTGCACGTGCCGCAGAACGGCTGCGTCACCGACGCGATCACGCCGATCTCGCCGCCGCCGTCCGCGTAGCGGTAGCGCGAGGCGACCTCGCCGCGATAGTTCGGCTCAACCGGTTCCAGTGGGAACTTCGCCCCGATGCGCTCGATGATCTCGCGCGCCGGGACCACCTGATCCAGCTTCCAGCCGTTGAGCGTGCCCACGTCCATGTACTCGATGAAACGCAGGATCAGCCCGTTATCGCGGCAGTAGCGCGCCAGATCCACGATCGTGTGGTCGTTCACGCCGCGCTGCGCCACGCTGTTGATCTTGATCGGCGCGAATCCGGCAGCCTGCGCCGCCGCGATGCCGTCCAGCACCTGCTGCACGTCCGCGCGCTCGCCGTTCATGCGGCGGAACACGTCGTTGTCCAGGCTGTCCAGGCTGATCGTCACGCGTTTCAGCCCGGCGTCTTTGAGCGCCTGCACTTTTTGCGGCAGCAAAACACCGTTGGTGGTGATGGCAATGTCTTTGATGCCGTCGATGGCGGCGATCTGCTCCACCAGTTTTTCGAGCTGTTGGCGCACCAGGGGTTCGCCGCCCGTCAGCCGGATCTTCTCCACGCCGAAGCCCGCCATGATGCGCACCAGCCGCGCGATCTCCTCGAAGGAGAGCATCTCGGCTTTAGGCATGAAGCGGTAGTGCTCGCCGTAAATTTCGGCGGGCATGCAGTAGCGGCATCGGAAATTGCATCGATCGGTGACGGAAATGCGAAGGTCCCGGAGCGGCCTTTGAAGCGTGTCTGTGATGTTTGGGCCCATGATATCGCCGTATAAACTTAACCGGGCAAAACGAGGGCGGGCAAAGCGGTACAACAGGTCGATCAGCTTGCTCGCGCAGCGTTTACAGTTGTGTAAAGCGTACCAGGATTATAGCGAATTTAATGCCATTTTACAGGATAATGTGTCACCCACATCCCGGTATACCTGCACATGCGTGTAAAAGTGGCTTTATAATGCTATGAACCCGTAAGTTACATATCGAGGGAGCATTATGTATCGCCGGGCGACAGCCTTACTCGCGCTTGCCATCCTGTTCACCGCCGTCGTTTTCCCTGCGCACCCCGCGCTCGCCCAGTCCTCCGATCCAACCGAAGTCCCGTCCAATCAGGCTGCCGCCGATGAGATCGTCGAAAAGCTCAATGCCTGGCGCATCTCGGAAGGCACGTGGCCGCTCAAGGTCAATCCCACCCTGGAAGCCCTGGCGCTCGGCCAGGCGCAGTATCTGCTCAGCCTGCCGGATATTCCCGACGGGGGCGACGTCCACCTGGGCCGGAACGGGGAAGGCCCCAAGGTGCGCGCCCGCGCCGCGCCCTACAACTGGCCGACCTACGACCGCCCGGAGCAGATCGCGCTGGACGAGATCGCCTACGTGGGGCATAACGCCGACGCCGCGTTGGGCTTCTGGCAGTCGTCCAGCATTCACCGCGCCTCGTCGCTCAACCCCACCTACCGCGAAGTCGGGGTCGCCGCGCTCCCGCACCCGTTCGGCTACCTGTACATCGTGGTGCTCGGCGCGCGGCCCAACGTGCTGCCCGTGACGTACGATTCAGCGTCGGGCGTGCTCTATCTGACCAACGAGCGCTACCTGGGTGCGCGCGGCGAAAGCTGGATCAAGGACGCGACCGAGGTCAAGCTGTTCGACGCGGAGGGCAAGCCCCTGCGCGCAGGGTGGCGTCCGTGGCAGCCGACCATCCGCCTCAGCGATTACATGGGGGACACGGTTTACGTCAGCTTCCGCGATGGCGCGGTCGAAGTGCTGACGCCCGTCACCTTCACGCGCGATCTTGTGCTCCTGCCGCCCAACGCGCCCGTGCCCACTACCGCGCCCCCGGCAGTGGTCGTCCAGGCCAGCACCGCGACCCCCGCGCCGTCACCGACCGCCACCGTGACGCCCACCGGATCGTCGGGAGCCAGCATCTCCACGCCGACCCCGGTCGCGGCGGCATCCGGCGGCGCAGAGGATATCGCCATCATTTACGACAGCCGGTCCCTGGCGATCCTCAACACGTCGGGTGCGGCGCGCGATCTGTCGCGGCTGGATATGGTCAGTGGAACGACGACCTTCCCGATCACGCGCTGGCAGTCGCAGTGGTTGGCCGCGCCGCTAAACGCGTTCCCGGCGAATGATTGTCTGCAAACGTGGTCGTGGGACGAGCAGGAAGACGTGCCGAAGCCGTCCGGCTGCCGCAACCAGCGCGGCGTGACGCTGCTTGCGCCGGAAGCGCGCTTCTGGCTCACCGGCAGCTTCACCGTGCAGTGGGACGGTATCGTCGTGGCGACGTGTCTCGCCGAAGCGGGCCGCTGCGCGGTCGATCTGCCGGGCTAGCTTATGTGTTTACAGTCCCCTTCCCTCACGCAAGCGGAGGGAAGGGGAATCATCCCAGGGAAAAATGGGCGGGTTAGAAACCCGCCCCTACAAAACCCGGTTGGGCGCGGCCTGTCACCCCTCACCACCGCTGCGCGCCGTGCCCCTGCACGCGCCGCACGAGGTCCATAAACGCGTCGATCAAGCGCTGGATCGCCGCATCGGAGGCGGATTCAGGCACGGCTTTGAGCGCGCGATCGTAGTCGCCAATCGAAAGCAGATCGAGCGCGGCCATGACCTGCTGCAAATAGTCGGTGGTGTAGCGCACGCGCTCGACCATGCCGCGCATCATCGCCAGCCCGGCCAACGGGTGCGTGTCCAGAAAGCGCAGGAACTCGTCGCGGCCCAGCCGCAGCACTTCCAACGCGCCGTCCGCCTGGGCCGACGCGGATCGCGGTTTGCCGTCCAGCACAGCGAATTCCCCGAACACGTCGCCCGGCCCGTAGGTGCGCAGCGTCAGGTCGTGCCCCAGCGGATCGCTCGTAAAAATCCGCACGCGCCCGGTCAGCACGAAGTACAGCGCATCGCCGGGCGCGTCCTTCTCGAAGACGATGCCGCCCGCCGGGTACGATTCGCGGCCCATCTGCCGCGCCAACCGTTCGCGGTCCTCCAGCTCGACCGCCCGCAGCAGCCGCGACCGGCCCAACAGCTCGGCCACCCCGGCATAATCCGGCTCGTTAATCATGATTCATGGCGCTTTCCGTGGTTACTCCCACTCGCTGCGCGGAGGCCGTGGCCGCGATTGCAGCCGCCGCAGCAGGCTTTCCTCGCCCGCCCCGTCATGCACGGGCGGCGCAGGCGGCTCGACCGGGCCGGGCTGGCCGCCCAACGTCTCGGCCATCTGCGCGAACGTCCAATCCATGCGCGAGAGCGTCGCTTCGGACAGCACGTCCGGATCGAAATCCAGCACGCCTCCGCTGAACGGCGACACGCCGGAGCCGGACGACGGCGCGCGGGTCGCAGCCTGCTGGATGCGCGCCATCCACGTAATGCTCGACTCGATCGCGTCGGTCGTGGTGCGCGCCTTGGCCGCCAGATATTGCAGCATCGCCAGGATCACGCGCGGGCGGCTCTGGATGAACAGCATAAACGCCTCGCGCGGCAGGATCAGCGCCCGCACGTCCCCGTTCGCCCGCGCCCGCGCCGAGCGGGGCCGCCCGTCCAGCAGCGAAAACTCGCCCACCACGTCGCCGGGACCAGCCGTCAGCAGTGGCTTGACCTCGCCGGACGGATCGCGCCGCGAAATATCGACCAGCCCCTGCTCGATCAGCACCATCGCGTCGCCCTGATCGTCCTGCTCGAACAGCACGTCTCCGTCCGCATACGTCGCGGAGGTCAGCGCGCGGCTGAGGTTTTCCAGGTCCGCCAGCGCCACATGCTTGAAGATCTCGATCTTGCTCAGGCGTGCGGCCAGCGCTTCCAGGTCGGCGGGAGTGAAGGTCTGCGCCAGTTCCGAAACGCGCATGAACATGTCGAAGGTGTGCACCAGGGTCGGATCGAAGCGCGCGATCTCCGCGCCAAATGCGTCTTGCAGCGCGCGATCGCCGTAGGGAAGCACCCGCCGCAAAAACAGCCGCACCGGGGCGTTCAGCTCGTCACGCAGCGCGGCGATCTCGGTGTGCAGCGTGCCGATCTCCTGCTGCCACGCGGCGCGCAGGCGCGGGCTGGCAGGCCCGGCGAGGTTGTTTTGCAGAATGCCGAGGTTGGCTTGCAGCACCAGCAGGCGGCGGATCTGCGCCACGTTGTGCAGCCCGAAGAAACCTTCCAGCTCCGCCAGAATTTGCTCCATCGACGATTGGCCGAGCTGCTGCACCGCCTGACGTTCACCAGAGGACACGTCGCTTTGCAGGCCGAGCGTCCGCGCGAAGCGGCGTTTTTCGTCGGCCAGCCCCTGCTGGATGAACCACACTACCAGCAGGCTGCCGCCGCTGCCCATCCCGATGGCGACCAGCAGCAGCACGCGCCCATCCAGCCGCCCGACGACGTTGTTGTAGACGAGGTGCAGCGCGATGGCGAACAACAGCCCGATCGCCGCGCCCTGCACGCCCTTGCCCGGCGCGGCGCGGCGCAGCCGCCCCAGCGAGATCCCGACGAGGCCGCTGGCGGTGGCGTGCATCAGCGACGTGGACAGCACGCGGCTGATCGCGGTTCCC
>NZ_DAISHJ010000135.1:0-13775 GCF_036822615.1 Aggregatilinea sp.
TTGATGTGTCCCATCCTAACATACCATCTGGATTAGGTTTTGGGGGGCAGGTCAATCTGGATTTTGATGATTTCTTGATCCAATTAGAGCAAGAATGGTCAGCCTTTGAGCGAGTAACTCTCCGTACTTTCAAGATGGGAGATAAGTGGGTCGAAGTTCAGAAGAATCATTTGTATGATCCTGATTTGGCCTCTAACCCTGCCAATGATTACATCCATTATCGGTATAGGATCACAGTAGATCCAGAGAATGACGCTCAGCTTGCTTCTGAAGGCTCCCCAGATTTGACACAATGGATCTATATTTGCCAAGTCGTTGAAGTCGCGTTTAGAAGAAATGGGGTATCTAGCAGAAATTGTTGCTGAATATGAACGATTGTTGGATGAATGAATCTAGACAAACATAAACCTGATCACAGGTACATTGTCGCCACACTGATGTACTGTCAGGACGTTGATGAGAGCGATCTTCGTGCTGCGGGGCAGTTACTCAATTCGGAGTAATCAGGAGCCAAAACGATCCACGCCCAGCACGTACTGAGCGTGGATCGTTGTCGGAATAACAACCGGTTTCCGCATACCCTTCTCTGCTGTTACCGCAATCCCGGTTGTCTATATTGCAAGCCCAATTTGATTGAGATGGTCGTTGAAATTCGCATCAGGGTCCTGCCCGCGGCGTTCTAAGAAGACCTCCAGTTGCATGAGGTCGCCCAACGATTGGCCTTTTGCAAGCTGCTCGAACAGATGATCTTCGCGTTCTTTGCTGATGAGCGCCTGTTCGAATACGCCTTCCAGATCGTCGGGTCGCAGAAAGATCACGCCATCAGCATCGCCAAAGACCCAATCGTTCGCCGTCACTGCCGCTCCGCCGATGTCGATAGGAACCTGTGTCTGCCCAATCCCTTTTTGACTGGCATCCAGTTTGAGCGGCCCTAACGGCGTTGAGCCGCGACAAATGACGGGAATGCCCAACTCCAGCAGCGTTGGAACGTCACGGACAAAGCCATCGACCACGAAGCCACCGAGCTTTTTGCGCCGGGCTTCGGTCGCAATAATGTCCCCCAGGATACCAACTTCGGTTTTTGCATTGTTGATGACGATCACCTGTCCTTCGACGGCGCTATGGACTGCGCTCAGAACGGCGATCAGATCATTGTTAGCCTGCACCGATAGGACGGGTCCGGCTAATTTATGCTGCGGATCGATGGGATTTAGGGCTGCGGATGGGACGCGAAAATCGACCCCCGCGCGAAATGCGGCATCGACCAGTATGGCTGTGCCGTACGTTTCATGGAACTGTGTGACGAAATTGCGCATAAGTTCCCCCAGAACTGGTACGAAACAGGGCGTCGTGTCCCTATTGTAAAAAATATCGGGCTGTCTTTCGAAGAAGTGCTTCAGGATTGTGCAGCGGACCGGATTTAAAACGATCCACGCTCAGCAACTGCTGAGCGTGGATGGCTGTCGGGGTGCCGGGACTTGAACCCGGGACCTCTGCGTCCCAAACGCAGCGCGCTAGCCAACTGCGCCACACCCCGAGTGGAAACGTGTTTAGTATACCTGCCGCCGGAGGGCGTGACAAGGGCACGACGCGTCCGGCGTTTAAACACGAAAGAGCCGTTTGTGGAGAGGGGGGGACACCACAAACGGCTCGATTCTTCGACCTAACAGCATCATCGGTGACGCGCATCTCCGTGTGTGCTAGGCCTTAGCGTCTCTTTTTGTGCTACAAGCCAACTCTATCCCATTACACGTGAGCCACTGCATCCGATCCGAAGAGACGCTAGTGACCAGAATGATAGGCCGGGGAGCTTAAATGAGCGTGAACGCATTATGAGAAGAAAATGAGAGCAGGGCTTTCCCCCATGCAGCTACGGGAAAACACCCGAAAAACAACCCCAAAAACAGGTTAAGATTTCTCATCTTTCCCCTTGCGGAACAGATTCAGCCACTCCTCGACGTCCTCCGGCGACAGGTGCGGATTCGGGTCGTCGTCGTCCGGCATGGGCGGCGCTTCCAGCTCGGCGGCGAAGGCGCGCGGCGCGATCACCTTCATCCGGCGGCGCTGCGCGACCTGCACGATCTGCTGGTCGGCGGAGACCACCCACCACTTGCCCGGATCGCGGGCGTCACGGATGCGGCGCAGCAGCAGCGCGTCGGCGGGCGTGCCGTGCGGGGCGAAGATAACCGTCACGTCGCTGGTGGACAGCGCGCGCGACGGACCGCCCGGCAGCCCGGCGTCGAAGATCACCGTGCAGCGCTTGCGCTTGCGCATCATGAAGCCCTTCAGGCGTTCGACCAGCTTGGCCTCGTCGTCAGGATCGTCCAGGCGCAGCCCGCGCATCTGCCCGATCAGATTGTGGCCGTCGATGAGGTAGGGCATGCGTTCGCGCTCCCTTGTTCGGGCATGGTTATCACCCGTTTCACGGCGCGAACAGCGTCAGCAGGCGGTCGGGGTAGTCGGTCGTCAGCCCGTCGATTCCGGCGGCGATCAGGGCGCGCGCGTCGTCCAGCTCGTTGACGGTCCAGGCGGTGATCTCCTGGCCGCGCGCGTGGATCTGGGCGACGGCTTCCGGCGTGCAGAAGGGGAAAAAAGCGTTGACGGTCTTGTAGATCACCTCGTCATCGCCCGGCAGACGATCCCACCACAGCTCGCTGAGCGCGATCTCCGGCGCGATGTGGCAGACGAGGTGCAGCGCGGCATGGTAGAAGGAGCGGATCTGCGTGCGCTCGACCAGCCCCAGCTCGCGGATCAGCGTGACGACTTCCGCCTCCATGCCGGGGAAGCGCCACGGGTCTTTCAACTCGATGAACAGCAGCAGGTTGGTGGTTTGGAGGTAGTCGAGCGTTTCGCGCAGGGTGGGGACGCGCTCGCCCGCGAAAGCCGGATCGAACGCGCTGCCCGCGTCCAGGGCCTGCACCTCGGCCAGCGTCTTTTCGTAGATCGGGCCGTGGCCGTTCGTGGTGCGATCCAGGTCGTCATCATGGAAGACCACCAGCGCGCCGTCGGTGGTGCGCTGCACGTCGAATTCCACACCGTCGATGCCCAGATCCGCCGCGACGCGGAACGCCGCAAGCGTATTTTCCGGCGCGAGGCCGCGTGCTCCACGATGCCCGACGATGATCGGGTGACGGTCGGAGGCGAGCGAGCGGGGGATCGACTTCAAGTAGCGCCACTCAGGGCGATCTTCCGGCGGCAGCACCGGGGATGTGCGCAGTTCTTCTTCGGCCACGGTTATAGCTCCTGTCCAGGTAAAAACGTGGCCCTATTATACGCCCTCGCCGCCCCCGATCCACTCCACGCCGCGCGCCGCATCGCCGCGCACCAGCGTGATGACGGCGATCTCCGGGCGGCAGTTGAAACGCAGCGTCACGCGCCCGGTCCCGATCCCACGCGAGACGTACAGCGCCATGCCGCCGACCCGGTACGCGCCTTCGGGGTAGCGCCTGCCCAGGTCAGGCAGGATCAGCGGCGGCAGTCCCGGCGGGCGGATCTGGCCGCCGTGCGCGTGGCCGGACAGTTGGAGCACCACACGCGGATTTTCCGCCGCCGCCGGGGCGTAATCCGGCTCGTGCGCCATCAGGAGCACGGGGGCATCGTCCGGCGCGCCGCGCAGCGAGGCGGCCAGATCGGGCATACCCCACAGCACGTCGTCCACGCCCGCCAGCACCAGCCGGTCCGCCCCACGCGCCAGAACACGGTGCTCGTTGCGCAGCAGCGCGATCCCGGCGTCCGCGAGATGCGCCTTCAGCCGCGCCGAGCGGCTGAAATAATCGTGATTGCCCAGGATGGCCCATACGCCGTCGCGGGCTTCCAGCCGCGACAGGACCGCCGCGCCTGCCGCCAATCCATCGCGGCCCGCCGTGGCGATGTCGCCCGTCAGCAGGACGAGATCGGGCGCGGCGCGGTTCGTCAGCGTGACGACGTGCGGCAGCGCGTTTTGGGTCAGGCGAATGCCCAGATGCAGATCCGACAACTGCGCGATGCGGTAGCCCTCAAAGGCGGGCGGCAGATCGGGCACGGCCAGCGTGTGGTGCGTGA
Organism: Aggregatilinea sp.; assembly: GCF_036822615.1. NCBI lineage: Bacteria > Bacillati > Chloroflexota > Anaerolineae > Aggregatilineales > Aggregatilineaceae > Aggregatilinea > Aggregatilinea sp. The sequence continues at coordinate 4,042 of NZ_DAISHJ010000135.1, forward strand.
GACGCGGCCAGCGCGGTTCGACGCGCCACGCATAAAACAGCCCCACGCCCGGCGCAATCGCACCCGCCAGCGCCGCCCATGCTTTAAAGCGGTTCATGATGCGGTCGCTTTCAGGGACAGCCGCGCGACGACCGGGCGGTGATCGGACGAGCCGCCGCTGGTCCAGGTGCGCGCTTCCAGTGCGGTGAAGTGATCGCTGTGCCAGACGTAGTCGATGCGCACGATCCGCAGACCGGGCGCGAGGTCGCGCAGGCGGTTCGGGTACGAAAAGTCCAGGCCCCAGCCGCTCTCGCGGAAGGAATCGTGCAGGATGCGCGCCGTCGCTTGGTAAGCGTCGGACTGGTCGGACATGTTGCAGTCGCACAACATCAGCACCGGGCCGCTTTCCGTCCGGACGCGCACCCGCAGGTCGGCCAGCTCCGCGTCGCGCAAGCTGTCGTCGTAGCCCGTTGGCAGCAGGCCGTGCGGCGGGCGGGGATGCGCTACGAAGACGGTCACCGGGCCGCCGGGCGTGTCGATCACCGCGCGTAGATGGCGCATCGAGTCGGGCAGCGCGGAGAAGGGCGCTTCTTCGAGGATCGGGTAGCGGCTGATCAGTCCCACGCCGTGCACGGGCATCTGCGGATACCACACCTGATACGGGTAGTCCTCGCCCAGTTCGGCCTGAATGCGGTCGGCGTGCTCCGGCCCGACTTCCTCGAAGCCGACAACGTCCGCGTCCATGTCGCGGATGACCGCGACCACCTGATCGGGATCGGAAAAATGGGAGAGGATGTTATACGTGGCGACCTTGATCGTGACGCCGTCCCCGGCCTGGGCTACACTGCCGGGTGGCAGCAGCAAATCGCCGTAGAGCAGCGCGAAGGCCAGCAGGATCGGGACGTGCAGCGCGGCCAGCCGCCAGCGCCGACCGACCGCGGCCACGATCGCCGCGACCAGCCCGCCGAGCGCCCACCACGGCACGAAATTATTCGCCCACGCGACCGCGCTCCAGCGTTCTCCAACGGCCAGCCGCGCGATCAGGTACGCAGTCGTGCCCACACCATACAGCAGCCCTGCCGCTAACAGCAGCCGCCACGCCGCCCGGCCCAGATCGCGGACCGGGGATTTCTCCGCTGTCGCCGCCGTCATGGTTACGATCCGGCGTTCAGCGCGAGGTCGGCCACGATTGGGCGATGATCGGACGTGCCGCTGCCGTCGGCGGGGTGCGCGTTCAGCGCGGTAAAGTCGCCGCTGATCCAGATGTAGTCGATGCGCACCAGCGGCGGCAGGAACGTGCGGCCATAGGGGAAGGTCAGGCCGAAGCCGCGCCCGGCCTCGCGGAAGGCGTCGTCCAGCAGGTCATCCAGCGCGCCGTACGGATCGGACTGGTCGGACATGTTGCAGTCGCAGAGCACCATCACCGGCCCCGTCTCCGCCGCGACACGCGCGCGCAGGTCGGCCAGCTCGATATTACGCGGGCCGTCCTCATAATTGAGCGGGAAAAATGGGCTGGTGGGCGAGGGCGGGTGCGCGACGAAGACTGTCACGGGCGTGCCGTCGATGTCCAGCACGGCGCGCAGGTGCAGATTGGCCGGTTCGACCGGCTCGTAGACTTCGTGTTCCAGGATCGGGTAGCGGCTGAGCAGCCCGACGCCGTGCACGGTCGGCTGCGGATACAGCACGCGGTAGGGGTAGAGATCCTGCGTGGCGGCGTCGATGGCCTCCTCGTGATCGTAGCCCAGTTCGTTCAGGCCGATCACGTCCGCATTCAGCCCCAGGATCGTCTCGACCACCACGTTGGGGTCGGAGTCCTGGCTGTGCATGTTGTACGCAGCGGTGCGAAACTCGACCGCCGCATCGGCCACCGCCGCCGAGTTGTGCGGTGTCAGGAGATCCCCGAACAGCACGCCGAACGCGACCAGCATCGGCGCTTGCAGCGCGACCAGCAGCCAGCGACGGCGGAATAACAGCGCCAGGAACGCCATACCCAGCGCCGCCGCCGACATCCACAGCACGAAGTTGTTCGCCCACGCGATGGGCCGCCACTGCTCGCCCACGGCGGCCCGCGCCACCAGATAGACGATCGTGCCCAGGCCGTACAGGACGATCACACTCTGCACGGCGGCAGACACCGCCCGCCGCAGCATGGAAACGGACGATCTCGCCGTCGCCCCAGAAGACTTCTGATGCATACCACCAACTCCTTACCCTCGTCCGCTGTATCACACTCCCCCACTAGACCATACACGCAGACGTGAAAAATTTCCCACTACGCTCAGGCAACGATTACTTGAATGTGATCGCCGTCGTCTTCATCCACTTCGACGCTGATGGGGTCGTCGCCGGGCGCGAGCGTGACCATCGACAGCAGTCCCGCCGCCATGTCCAGGCTGGAGCGGGTCTCCTCATCGACGAACCGCTGCCCGATGCGGATGCCCCACGACGCCACTCCCAGCGGCAGCGGCAGGCTGATGCGGAGGCGGTCGCCGTCGGTTTCGCTCACGCGGATGTGTACCCAGCGCGCCGTGCGGCTCCAGAAGCCGATCAGCACGATCAGCCCGGCCAGCAGGAACAGGCTCCACAGGCAGAGCACGCCCACTGTAAACAGTCCAACCGTGCCCGACCACAGCAGGCAGATCCCGCTCGTCGCCAGCAGCCCCACGCCCACCGTGACGGGAATCTCCCAGTAGCGGCGGAAGGTCGTGTCGTCTGGCTCGTCTGGCGGCACGGTCGTCACGCGGACGGGGTCTGGTGCTTCAGGCGCGGGCGGTTCCACAGCGTCTTGGCCGGGATGCTCGCCGGGCAGATCCTCAAGCGCGCGCAGCAGCTCATCGGCTTCGGCGGCGCTCAGAATGCCGTCCTGCACCATCTGCAAAATGCGGCGCTGCTCCTCGCTCACGGCGCGGCCTCCTCCCCGACCAGTTCCAACTGTGCAATCACGGGCCGGTGATCGGACGTGCCCGCGTCATCCCACACGGTGAAGTCGAGCGTTTTGAACGCATCGTTGTGCCAGACGTAATCGAGCCGTAGGAACGGGAACGGCAGACGGCTCTGGAACGTGAAGCCCAGCCCCCGCCCGACTTCCCAGAAGCTGTCGTGCAGCATGTCGCGCAGGGCGCGGTAGGCGTCGGACTGGTCGGTGATGTTGCAGTCGCACAGCATCAGCAGCGGGCCGTTCGTCTCGGCCAGATACATCGAGCGCAGGGTTTGCAGCTCGGCGGTGTTGTCTGTGTCGTCGTACGTGAGGGGATTGGTCCGGTTTTTGGCCGGGACGGGGTGCGCCGCGAACACCGTGACGGGCGTGCCGTTGACGTCCAGCACGGCGCGCAGGTACACGAACGAATTTTCCCCGATGGTGAACGCGCTTTCTTCTTCGATCGGGTAGCGGCTGAACAGGCCCACGCCCCGGTGTTCGGGTTCGGTGGGATGCAGGGCGCTGTAGGGATAGAGGGTCGCCAACTGCTGCTCGATGACGCCGGTGTGGTCCGGGCCTAATTCGTGCAGCGCGATCACGTCCGCGTCGATGTCCGCGATCACCTGCGCGATCTCGTCCGCGTCGGATTGGCCGGAGAGGATGTTGTAGCTGGCGACACGGATCTGCGGGCCGGTTCCGGCGGCAGGCGGATCGGCGGGCAGCAGCACGGGGTTATAGATCAGCAGCGCGGCGAAGATGACCGGCAGTTGGAGCGAGATCAGCAGCCCGCGCCAGCGCGACAGCAGCGCGAGGATCGCCAGAACCAGCGCCAGCACCGCCATCCAGGGCAGGGCGTTATTAAAATAGGCGACGATGCTCGACGTTTCGCCAATGGTGATGCGCGCCAGCAGGTACATAGATGCCGCGAACCCGTACAGCGCGACAAACGTCTGCGCGCAGCCCCATGCCGCGCGTCCCGGTTCGCCCAGACATCCGCGTTCCTCGTCGTCTTCCCGCCGGTTCCGGTTCATGGTTTCGTCCTTCCGCGTGCATAGGGCACTGCGCTGAAACTGCCTTTAAATTTACCATCGTTGGTGCCAGCCGGAATCAAGTCTACAATAAGAAGCAGGTGGAGATAAGGGAAAAACAATGGAGCACTATTCGATTCAGGAAGCACAGACCGATCTCCCTAAGCTGATCGCAGAAGCCCGCCACGGTAAAACGATTCTAATCGTGAGTGAGGACGATCAGGCCGTTCAGCTTGTTCCGGTCCCCACTCCTCCAAAGCGTCGCAAAGCGGGCAGCGCGCGCGGGCTGGTTACCCTTGCCTCCGATTTCGATGCTCCGCTTGCTGACTTTGGTGAGTATATGGAATGAACTACCTGCTTGATACCCATGCCTTTTTATGGTTTATCAGCGCCGATCCCTCCCTTAGTCCTGCTGCGCAGGCGGCTATCGAATCGGAAGAAAACCGCATTTTTCTCAGCACTGCCAGCTTATGGGAAATGGCGATCAAGGTCAGCCTGGGAAAACTGGAAGTGCCATCTCCGTTCGGCCAATTTATGTACGAGCAGATGCGCGAAAATGACGTGACGCTGCACGGGATTCAACTGGCGCATATCGACAAAGTTGTGACGCTGCCATTTCATCACCGAGATCCATTCGACCGGCTCATCGTCGCGCAAAGCCTGACGGATCAGCTTCCGGTGATCGGCAAAGATCCGGTCTTCGATGCGTACGGTATCCAGCGTGTGTGGTGATAACCCGATCTTGTGACGCCGTCCGCCTTTTCTTTTCCCCACGAATGTAGCCAATTGTCCGCCGGAAGGAAACTTTTCCACCGCGTCGAGCGGCCCAATGCGCCGCTGATTGCCCGACCTCGCGGCGTGTGTTAAGATGGCTGCAACGCCATCGTTACGGCGCACCGCCGGGCCGGTATCCTGTCACGTGTGAGGAAGCACAGCTATGAGTCGTCGGGTTCTTTTCGGATTCATCCTCCTGAATGTGATCGTATCGCTCGCGGTGGCGTTCGTCCTCATCAGCTACGATCGTTCCCGGCGGCCCGAAGTGGAACCGCTCGAAGGGCCCACGCAGGTGATCATCGTCAGCGAGACGCCCGTGCCGGGCAGCGCCAACATCAAGCCCGACCAGTACGTCGCTACGATCAGCGCCCAGCAGTTGACGATTGCCGCGCTCAGCCAGGCGACGCCGATCGTCGCCACGGCCCAGCCTTCGCCGGACGTGGGCGAGCAGGAGATTTCAGGCACGCCAATCCTGGCGACGATCGATCCAGCCCTGCTGCCGCCCATCCCGACTGACGGCCCGGCGGGCGAAGTGCCGGTCGATGCGCCGCTGGACGCAACCGGCGAGACCGAAGCGGCGGCGGATGATGGCTGCCTGCGCTATACCGTCCAGGCGGGCGACGTGATCGGCAGCATCGCGGACGAATATGGCGTCTTCCCCGGTGACCTGATGTCAGTCAACGGCATTGGCGTCGATGACTTCATCCAGATCGGGCAGGTGCTGGTCATCCCGAACGAGGGCTGCACGCTGATGTATACGCCCACGCCCGTACCGACCGCGACCAATACGCCGTTCCCGCTCCAGATGCGCGCCGCGACGGTCACCTTAGGGCCGACCGCCGCCCAGGCAGACGTCGAGATCTCGGCAGTGCTGGGCGTTGGCGACGTGAATAACGAGGCGGTCGAGCTGCACAACGACAGCGGTAGCGCGATCAATCTGGAAGGGTGGACACTGTCCAGCGACGGCGTCGCCGTGTTTGAATTCCCCGAGTTCAGGATGCGGCAGGACAGCCGCGTGCGGATCTTCACGCGCCAGGGCACGGATACGCCCGCCGCGCTGTACTGGGGCCGCGACGACGCGGCCTGGGCCGTCGGCGAGACGCTGACGCTGAGCGACGCGGAGGGCAGCGTGCAGGCGACATTCGAGATCGAGGCTGGATCGTAACGGCGCTGGTTGGCTGCCCGTGAAGGACAAAAAAAACGGGCGGAACAAGCTCCACCCCTACAAAAGACGGGATCGCGCATGGCGCTGCTGCACGCGTAATGTGTAGTAGATGGGGCGTATCGTAACGTCCCTACGCGATGAGGAACGTCTGCGGTAAAGAGGCAACAAGAAAGACGCAGCCGACTTGCTGGGCTGCGTCTCTTGACACGACAGGAATAAACCCTTGTGGTTACAAGGGGAGATGGCTTACGGTGTGAACCCCGGCGATGCGGGAGTTACTTGTTACGGACGTCCGCCGGTGTGGTTTCGTTCTTCTCGTCGTCACCCTTCAGTCCCTTACGGAACTCGCGGATGGCCGACCCCATCTCACCACCAACCCGAGAGACACGCCCAACGCCGAACAGTAGCACAACGACGGCCAGAATCAAGATCAGCTCGGTAGTGCCCAGGCTGCCCATAAAGTTTCTCCTTAGTACCTAACGGTGTACAGACCCAACGATTGCTTACCCTGATGAAACGCTTACAAGCAGCTCCACAAGGAAGTCACATTACCCATTATAACCCCCTTCCTAAAAAGGGGGTAAGATCTTGGAATCGCTTTCGCCCCTTGCTACACTAGGCCGTATTCAGCATGGGAGGAGGCCCCCTTTGCCCGCACAGGCACTTTACCTCAAGTGGCGACCGCAGACGTTCGAGGACGTCATCGGCCAGGAGCACATCACGCGCACGCTGCGTAATGCGCTGCGCCAGGACCGCGTTCGTCACGCGTACCTGTTCAGTGGGCCGCGCGGTACGGGGAAAACCACGACCGCCCGCCTGCTGGCGAAAGCCGTCAACTGTGCCCATCCCGACCCCGAAAAGCGGCCCTGCAACGAGTGCAGCTACTGCGTGGCCGTCAACGAGGGCCGGTTCCTTGACCTGATCGAGATCGACGCGGCGTCACATACGGGCGTGGATGACGTGCGCGACCTGCGCGACAAGATCGGGTTCGCCCCCAGCGAAGGCCGCTATAAAGTTTACATTATCGACGAAGTGCACCGCTTCTCCGGCGCGGCGTTCGATGCGCTGTTGAAAACGCTGGAGGAGCCGCCCGCGCACGCGATCTTCGTGCTGGCGACGACCGAGATCGCCAAAGTGCCCGCCACGATCAAAAGCCGCTGCCTGATGTTCGAGTTCCGCCGCGTCTCGCTGGCGGAAGTGACCGACCGGCTGGCGAAGATCGCGGAGGGCGATCACGTCTCGATCGATCGCGCCGCGCTGGAACTGGTCGCCCGCGAGGGGACCGGCAGCGTGCGCGACAGCATCAGCCTGCTCGACCAGCTTATTGCCGACCCGGACGAGCATATCTCACTGGATATGGCCGAGCAGCTTCTCGGCACGTCCAGCGGGCAGCACGTCGTGGATCTGGCCCAGGCGTTGATCGATGCCGACACGGCGCGCGGCCTGGACCTGATCAATACCACGGTGGACAGCGGCGCCGACCCGCGCCAGTTTGGGCGGCAGATCGTGGAGCATTTGCGCCATGTGCTGCTGCTGAAGATGGGCGGTCCGGCGATGGTGGACGTGTCGCAGGAGCGCCGCGCGGCGATCGAACAACAGGCGGCGCAGGCTCCACGCGGGGCGCTGCTGGCCGCGATCCGTGCCTTTAACGGCGCGGTGCAGGATTGGCAGGGCGGTTGGCAGCCGCAGCTTCCGCTGGAACTGGCGTTCCTCGAAAGCCTCCAGATCGGCGCGCAGCCCGAACCGGCTCCCACGCCGTTCCAGGGTCGCACGCAGGAGGATCTGCCCGCGCCGCTGCCCGCTACGCCCAAGCCCGCCGCAACCCCGGCGGCTCCGCCGTCACCCGGTGCGGCCACCAGCGCGCAGGAGGTCACAACGCAGTGGGGCAATATTCAGCGCGTGGCCAAGCGCCATCACCCCTCACTTCCGGCGCTGCTGGATCATGCTCGCCCGCGTGACGTTCAGGGCGACCATCTGATCCTCGGCGTGAAAGCGCCCGTCTTCAAGGTCAAGCTTGAAGCCGACGACAAGCGGCAGGCGCTGCAAGAGGCGATCCGCGAGGTGATGAACGTGACGCTGGAAATCACGATCACCGTGCTGAACGAGGGCGGGGGGCACGATCAGGCCGTGGACGATCTGCTGGCGGAAGATGACGTGCTGGCGTTTGGCGTTAACGAATTGGGCGGCGAGATCACCGGGCTGGACGAGTAAAAAAAGCGGCAGTGATGGCCGAGATCCGGTATAATAGTTCAAATAATCCAGACCAATATTGACGGACGATCACAGACCAGGAGCAGTCGGATGAGCAAGCAGCGTGGCGCGTTTGGACCCGGTGGGACGCCCAGTGGGGGCATGAAGAACCAGGGGGCGATTCTGCGGCAGATCCAGAAGATGCAAGAAGATATGGAAGCCACCCAGGCTGCTTTGGAAGAAGAAACGCTGGATATCAGCGTGGGTGGTGGCGCGGTGACGGTCGTCATTACCGGCAGCCAGAAGGTCAAGTCGGTCACGATCAACCCCGACGCGATCGACACCGAGGACGAAGAGTGGCTGACCGACCTGCAAGACCTGCTGGTCCTCGCCACGAATCAGGCCATCGAGCAGAGCAAGCAGCACGCCGCCGACCGTATGGAAGGCGTTACGGGCGGGCTGGGCAATATGCTGCCGGGCGGCCTGGGCGGGCTGTTCGGATAATCTCCGCGGGTTCCGTTTAGCTTGATCTTCAACCGATGCGCGTTGGCCGTTCCGGCGGCCAGCGCCGCATTTCGTTACTGATGCCCGTTCATACTGTTTGATCCGGCGCGCTCTGGGCGCTGCCGCATCGTTCGACCGTCCACTTCTTCGACGCATCCATCCGGTTTTCGACTCTTACAACCGATAAACGCGAGGTCCCGTTGAGTAAAGCGATTCCGCAGTCCGTAACTCAGTTGATCGAAGCGTTCTCGCGGCTGCCGGGGGTTGGACCCAAAACGGCGTCGCGCCTGACGTATTACCTGCTCCGCGCGCCGGACGATTTAACGCAGTCGCTGGCGACGGCCCTCACCGACCTGAAGACCAAGACACGTTACTGCTCGGTATGCTACAACATCACCGAAGAAGATCCGTGCCCCATCTGCCGCGACGCGGAGCGCGACACCAACGAGGTGGTCGTGGTCGAAGATCCGCTCGACGTGCTGGCGGTGGAGCGGGTAGGGACGTATAAGGGGCGCTATCACGTGCTGCACGGCGCGATCTCGCCCGTGGAAGGCATCGGCCCGGAGGATCTGAAGATCCGCGAGCTGGTCGAGCGCGTCAAGCGCGGCGGCATCGACGAGGTGATCATCGCCACCAATCCCGGCCTGGAAGGGGATGCCACGGCGATGTACATGCAGCACCAGCTCGCGCCGACCAGCGTCAAAGTGACGCGGCTGGCGCGCGGTCTGCCGACCGGCGGCGACCTCGAATACGTCGATTCGATGACGCTGCTGCGCGCCTTCCAGGGCAGGCAGGAAATGTAGCCGCGAGGGAGCGGTGCGCGGGGCGATCCTTGCAGCCAGCTAACGAGGGTGATCCAACCTTTCAAGCAGATTTAGGAAAGTCTTTGGATTACCCTTGACGCTCCCCTTTAAGGGTGGTAAGATTTGCACACGCTCGACGGAACGAAGCGAACGCGACAAAACGCCGCGCTCGCGGTTCTAAAAAATGAATGACTGGAGAGGGGCGTACACCGGCAAAAGCAATCTGAAAACCTCACGTTTTCGTTGTGCTTTTCCACCGCCGAAATTGTAAAACACGTTCGGCGTTTTTGTTCCCTCAATCCGGCCACTCATTGAGCGGCGCACCTTAACAACAGCATAGTGACAGGAAGAATGTGCGAGAGAGCACCCTGAGA
>NZ_DAISHJ010000136.1:0-13015 GCF_036822615.1 Aggregatilinea sp.
TCGAGGGCGGCGGAGGCCCAAGATCGGCCCCAACCGGCTCGGCCAGCAGCCCGGTATTGATGCGGAATCCGACGCCCGCTTCCAGCACCGCCTCGACACGATCGGCCAATTCCTGCGCCGTGACGGGCTTGGAGATGAACGCGTTCGCCCCGGCCCGCAGCGCCTTGTGCTTGTCCATCGGCTGGCTGCGCGCCGTCAGGATGATGATCGGCACGTGCGCCGTCTTCGGATCGACGCGCAGGCGGTTCACCACGTCGTAGCCGCTGAGACCCGGCATCATGATGTCGATGATCGCCAGATCCGGCTGCATTTCCGCGGCCAGCCGCAGGCCTTCCTCGCCATTGCGCGAGGTCACTACCTGATGCCCCAGCCGTTGAAGCATCAGCCGCACCATTTGAAGCAAGTTGAGATCGTCGTCTACCAGCAGGATTTGAGCCATCGCCGGACTTTCACTTTTGATGGGGGCCGAACCATAATCGCCGTCATTGTATCACGACTTCAAATTCGCGTTTTTCCCGGCGCGCGCCTAACGGCTGCCGGTGAAAAACAGCTCCAGCCGCGTCCGGTTGACCAGGATCACGGCCCCGCCGAATATCACTTCCTTGCGTCCCGCTGCGGTGGCGGTGGCATCAAAGACGGGCACGAACGCTTCCGGCGTCGTACGCAGGAAGCTGCTGAGGTCCACGGTCGGGTGCAGCCGGATCACGCCCTGCACTTCAAACCCGCCCGCCATGATCTGCACCGCGCGCTCGATGTGGTCGCGCCCCATATACTGGCCTTCGCGGTGGGGCAGGCCGTCGCGCATTTGCTTGAGCACGACCAGCGCCAGGCTGTCCTTGCGGATCTGCCCGAGGTCGTAGCTGCCCGTCAGCGTCGCCGGATCGTACAGCGGCGACACGTACGCGCGCTCGATCTGGACGAACTGCGCCATGTGGTCGTTCAGCTCGTCGAGCAGCTTGGCCCCGCGCGTGTTGACCTCGGCGTTGATGCGATAGCTGCGCGTGAGGAACTCCGCGGCGACGTATCCGGCCCGGGCTCCAGAGAACTGCTGCGCTTCCATAGGCCCCCCAATTTAGTTGTCTGTAAATAGTTATTAGTTTTCAGTTATGGCAAGAACAAAACGCAAACGCCCTGCGTGGTGCTTGCGGGGCAGGTCCCAAACCCGTCCTGCCTGTCGCGTTTTCCCGCTCCGACCCCGATCGGGGCGAGTCGCCGTAGGTTTCGTCGGTGCCGCGTCCCGCCGCGTCGTTCGCCTACCGCGCCCGCGTTACTGTGCCGCGCTCAGCGCTTCGACCGCCGTGCGGACGTCCTCCGGCAGCGTGTCGAAGCCGGGCACGGTCGGGATGCTCGCGTTCCACGCGTCGCTGCGCGTGACGGTCGCGTCCGTCCACAGCGAGTCGAGCCACGTCTCGAAATAGCCGTACTTGCTGTCCTCGATCTGCTCGTCGGTCAGCGGCTGCATCTGGCGATCCAGCACTTCGATCAGGTGCAGGCCGTATTCGGTTTCGACCGGCCCGATCAGCGTATTCAGCTCGGCGTCTGTCACCGCGTCGGCGTAGGACTGCGTCAGGTAGCTGAGCGGCACGAGGCCCAGGTTTCCGCCGTCGGCGGCGCTGGCCGTGTCGTTGGAAAGGGCCATCGCGGTGGTGGCGAAGTCCTCGCCGCGATCCAGCCACGTCAGCGCTTCGGCGATGCACGCCTGCGCGGCGGCGCGCTGTTCCGGCGTGGGATCGGTGACGGCGGCGGGGCTGGCGGGCGTGAAGGCGCACAAGATGTGGCGCGTATCGACCGCGAGTTCCTCGGTCGGTACGTTTTCCCCGATCACGTCCAGCATCACGTCACGCAGGGCCTCGGTGGCGAAGATGTCGTGCAGGTCGTCCTCGCTGAGGCCGGACACTTCCGACGCTTCCGCGAACCACTGCGTGATAAACGCCTGGGCGGTGGCGTCGGTCGCCAGACTGGCCTGATCGACGTCTGTCCATGCGCTGAAGAACCGCGCTTCGCGGTCGGCGGCGTCTTCCGCCGTGATCGCCTGGCCGAGATCCTCGCTGGCCTGCCAGACCAGCCGGTCCTCTTCCATCTTGTGCAGCACCACATCCCCGAACGATTCAGGATCGTTCAGGTCTTGCAGGTGGCCGCGCAGGTAATCTCCCGCGAGTTCCAGGCTGCCGCCCGTCAACTCGTAAATTTTGACCATCTCGTTGAGGTACTGCCAGCGGACAAAACGCACGCGCGCCTCAAACTCAGCGCGCGTGATAGGCTCACCGTTGACTTCCGAAATCACGTCATCGCCCGACTGGGCATAACTCGTCTGCGCGGGCATGGGCGCCAGCGCGCCCAGCATCACCAGACCGGCCAGCGTGCCCGCCAGAACTGTCCTTACGTACCGCCGCCATAGTTGCCGCATCGTCACGCCTTTTTGCTCCGCTTCCCCGGTGTTCGCAGACCGCGCGGAGAGTCGATCGCCGGGCGGCCTGCTTTCATGATACTCAATTCCCCATCTGGCGCTATGACGCGCGGGTCATGGGTCGCAGCGCGCATCAATTCGCGGCGTCGTCGGGCACGGGGGAATCGGACGCGGTGCGTCCAACCGGCTCGGCTTTGGGCGGCGGGAAATAGGCGGTGCCGTGCCCGTCTTTGGACTTGGCCGCGCTTTCCAGCATCACGGTATGCGTCGGGAAGGCGATACCCACGCCGCGATCGTCCAGCAGCGCCATGATCTTGAGGTTGATATCCTGGCGCGCGGCCTGGAATTCGTTCCAGCCCGGCGTCTTCATGAAGGCGATGATCATCAGGTCGAGCGAGCTTGCACCAAAGTCGGTGAACTGCACTACGACCGAATCCGGCTCGACGAGGTCGTGTGTCACCAGCATCTCACGGATGGCCTGCACGGTCGACAGCACGACGTCCGGCTGGTTGCCGTACTCAATGCCGAGCGTCATGTTCAGGCGGCGCTTGGACAGGCGCGACCAGTTGCGGATGTTGGAATTGACGATCGTCTTGTTGGGCACGGTCACCAGCGATTGGTCGAGCATCCGCACGCGGGTGCTGCGGAAGCCGAGTTTTTCGACCGTGCCGGACAGATCGCCCATGACGATGAACTCGCCCACCACAAACGGCTCGTCGGCCAGGATGACGAAGTAGCCGATCAGGTTCGCCAGCGCGTCCTGCGCGGCCAGCGCGACGGCCAGCCCGCCGATGCCCAGCCCGGCGATCAGGCTGCCGACGTTATAGCCCCACGTTTGCAGGACGCTCGTCGCCGCGAACAGGATGACCGTGGCCCGCGCGAGCTGTTCCATCGCCAGCGAGAGGCGGCTGTTGGCGATGTTGGAAACGGGTGTCGAGGTGCGCCGCAGCACGCGCTGGAACAGCGACACGCCCAGCTCGACGCCCCGGTACGCGGCCCAGAAGAACGCGATGGCGACCAGCGAGGACATGATGCGGTTGATCACGTCCGAGATGCCATACGGGAAGTTCAGGACGCGCAGCGCCAGCCAGACCCCCAGGGTGGTGATCAGGAAGCGCAGAGGCGGCTCGATGATCGTGACCAGCCGCTCGTCGATGGTGGTGCGCGTGCGCCGCGTGATCTTGCTCACGAAGCGCGGGATCATGGTCAGCACGATCCACCGCACCACCCAGGTAACGAGCAGGATCAGCGCGATGATGCCCAGGCGGGTCAGCGCTTCCGACGTATCGTTTCCAATCGCGTCACGCAGGTCACTCCAATTCATTACGACTCCTCCACGAAGGCAGCACCCGGTCGTATTCGGCCAGTGTGCCAGCCTGCCTTACGGATAAACAGCGCGGGAATTAACGTAGACCTTGAACGAGGAACGTCACCACTTGCTCTTCACGCCCACGCACGAGGCGGGGGCCTACGCAGTCGGCAATGACCTGATCGGCCACCAGCTTGTAGCTGTCCTGGCTGATCGTGATCTCGCCGTTGTCGCTCAGGTCTTCCAGGCGGCTCGCCAGATTGACTGTGTCTCCCACGGCGGTAAAGTCCATTTGTTCCGGCGTGCCGATGTTGCCGACGATGGCCGTGCCGGTGTGAATGCCGAAGTTGACGGCCAGCCGCAGCTCCGGTTCCAACTGGGCGTGATAGCCGGGCAGGGCGGCGCGCGCATCGAGCGCCGTCTTCACGGCGCGCAGCGCGTGGTCTTCCTGGGGCAGCGGCGTGTTGTACAGCGCCATGATGCCATCGCCCAGGTATTTGTTGACCGTGCCGCCGTGCGACTTGATGCAGTGCACCAGCAGGGTCAGGTAGCCGTTGAGCACTTCCAGCAGGCGCGTCGGGGCGGCGTGCTCCGAGACGGTGGTGAAGTGTTCCAGATCCGCGAACAGCACCGTCACGATCGTTTCCGCGCCGCCAAGCTGCACGCGCGACGGATCGTCCAGAAGCTGCTCGACGATCTCCGGCGCGACGAAGCGCTCGAAGGTGCGCTGGATCTGCTCACGCTGTTCGCGCAGCAGGTCGTTGACCTCTTTGGCCCGGATGCGCGCGTGAATGCGCGCGGCCAGCTCGCGCGGGTGGAACGGCTTGGGCAGGTAGTCGTCGGCTCCCAGCCCCAGCCCGATGACCCGCGAATCGACGTCGGTTTGCGCCGTGAGCATGATCACCGGGATCTTCGCCGTGGCCGGATTGCGCTTGATCGTCGCGCAGACCTCGAAGCCGTCGATTTCCGGCATGTTCACGTCGAGGATCACCAGATCGGGCGGATCGCTCTGGATCATGTCCAGCGCTGCGCGCCCGTTCTCGGCCATGATGGGGGTGTAGCCCAGGCTGTCGAGGATATCCCCGACCAATTCGCGGCTGTCGCGGTTATCTTCGGCAATCAGGATCTTCGGAATGCTCATCGGAGGCCAGTTTCCGCCGGGTGCAGCCGGAGCCGCCGCGCAGCGCGGCTAGCCCAGGAAGTGCGCCAGCTTGCTTTCCAGCTCGTGCAGGTTGATCGGCTTGGCAACGTAGTCGTCGCACCCGGCGCGCAGCGCAAGCTCCCGATCGCCCACCATGGCGTGTGCGGTCAGCGCGATGATCGGCGTGTGGGCCGTGCCATCTTCGCCTTTCAGATGTTTGGCGACCGCCCACCCATCCAGCTTCGGCAGCGAGAGATCCATCAGGATCAGGTCGGGGCGCTCAGTTTGAGCCATCGTCAGCCCGGCTTCGCCATCCTCCGCGACGAGGGCGATGTAGCCCAGCGTCTCCAGAATGTCCGTGATCAGGATGCGATTGTCCGGGTTATCCTCAACAACCAGGATACGGTGTACCATCTCGACCTCGCGCAAACTGCTGCGCGCCTGCTCCTTTCTGGAAAGTCCTCACCGAAAGAATCTTAACGTATTGTGCGCCGATCCGCATCCGCGAGTCAGCTCCGGCGGGAACCCGTCAGCGAGTTGGAGGCTTACTTACAGGTTTCGCCCCCGTCACACTCTCAATTCTCGCCGGACGCGGTGCGGTTGGCGGCCATCCACTCGACGGCGAAATCGACCAGCGCGCGCTGGCGCATCAGAAGTGACGGCGCGCGTCCGACCGTCCCGGCGCGCACCGCACCCGTCGCGGCGAACGCCTCGCCCAGCATCGGGAAGTCGCCGGTGTCGATGTTGATGTCCTCGAACGTGACCCACTGCTGGTCGCCCTCGACCAGCACCGGCGCGCCCAGCGTCACAACGCTCTTGCCCGGCCACGCGGCACGATATTCCGCCAGATGCAGCGACGTGTTGTTGCCGTGGCCGACGCCCAGCAGCAGCACCCAGCCGTCCAGGTCGTAAATGCGCGCCAGCGGCGACTCGTCGCCCAGGGAATTGGCCAGCGGGTGCGCGCGCGTGATGGTTTCGGCGTGTTTGCCCCATGCCGCAAACGAGACCTGCGGGTGACTGCTGCGCAACACGCCGCGCTGTTTGCGGAAGCATTCGGGGATCGCGCCCATGCCGCGCGAGGGCGTCAGGTCGGGATCGTAGGCGGGCATCGTGTCGCGGATCACGTCCCACCACACTTCCGGCACGGGCGGATTCTGCCACTCAGACGGATCGGACAGGTCGCTGGAATGGGCAGGCATGACCAGCGTTCCGCCGTGCCCGATCGCGCGTTCCAGCGCGTAGACGACCGCGACCGGTCCGCCTGCCACCCACCCGAGCTTGCTCAACGACGAATGCACGATCAGCGTCATGCCTGGCTGCACACCGATCGCGGCCAGATCCGCCGCCAGCGATTTGACGGTGTTGGGATGCTCACTGCCCTGAATGGCGTCTAATTCGCTCACGTACTGTCCCCCCGTGCGCTTGCTCTTTATTCCCCGGCTTCCGGCAGACATTCCGCCGTCGCGTCGGGATGCACCACGGCGCTCTGAACGGCGCGCAGAAACGTCTCCATGCCGCCGTAACCCTTGCGCACCAGATCCGCGCAGCGATCTTGCAGGAACGCTTTTTCCTCCGGCGAGAGATCCTTGCCCGTCATGACGATCACGGGCAGGCCCGCCAGCCGCTCGCTGCGCCGGATCGACGCCAGCACGTCGAACCCGCTGACGTCGGGCATCACCCAATCGAGCAGGATCAGGCGCGGCGTGTGCTGGTCCAGCCAGCTCAGGGCGTCCGCGCCTCCGGTGGCGACCTCGACGGCGTAATTTTTGCGCTTGAGCGCGTCCGCAATCAGCGTGCGGTCGTCGGGCGCGTCGTCCACCACCAGGATCGGCTCGCTGCTGCCCGATTCGGCCAGCGCGTTTTCCAGCGTCGGCAGCAGTTGATCGACGACGATCGGCTTCGTGACGGCATCTTCCGCGCCAAGCATCATCGCCAGCGGACGGTCATCCACGATCGAGACGATGACGACCGGGATGCGCTGAAGCTGCGGCATGCTCTTGATCTGCCGCAGGATGTCCCAGCCGTCCGGGCCGGGCATCAGCACGTCGAGCGTGATCAGGTGCGGGCGCACGGTTTGCGCCAGCGCCAGCCCTTCCGCGCCGCTGCTGGCGACGAAGACGCGGTAGCCCGCGCGGGTCAGCGTGTCGGCCAGCATCTCGCGCGTTTCGGCGCTGTCGTCGATGACCAGCACGCGCGTGGCGTTGAGCGCTTCGGCGGCGACATCACCCGAAGGCGGGGCCTGCGTCGCGGCGGGCAGGTACACGATGAACGTGGTCCCCTGGCCGACGGTGCTGGTGAAACGAATGCTGCCGCCGTGCAGATCGACCAGCCGCTTGGTGATCGCCATGCCCAGGCCGGTCCCCTCGTACTGGCGCGTGGAGGAGCTGTCCGCCTGCTTGAACTCCGCGAAGACCGCTTCGAACTGGTCCTCCGCGATGCCGATCCCCGTGTCGCTGATCTCAATGCGGATCTGGTCACCTTCGCCCCACGCGCGGACCGTGATGCTGCCCTCGTGCGTGAACTTGACCGCGTTGCCGAGGATATTGGTGACGATCTGCCGCGCGCGCATCTCGTCGCCGTACAGCGGCGGGGCGTCGGCAAAATCGCGCACGATGTCCAGGTTTTTGTGCGTCGCCAGCGGCTCGATCGCGGCCAGCGCGCTTTCGATCAGGTCGGGCGTGGGCACGATCTTCCAGTCGAGCGCGATGCGCCCTGCCTCGATGCGGTTCAGGTCGAGCACGTCGTTGACCAGATTGAGCAGGTTTTGCCCGTTGCGCACCACTTTTTCCAGCCGGTTGCGCTGCGTCTCGTTGACGGGGCCATACGTGCCACCCATGACCAGCTCCGTATAGCCGATGATCGAGTTGAGCGGCGTGCGCAGTTCGTGGCTGACGTTGGTCAAAAACTGCGTTTTGAGGCGGCTGGCCTCCTGTAACTCCGCGTTGCGCTGCGCAAGCTTGGCGTGAAGCTGGCTGAGCGGATCGAACAGCTCGTAGGTGAGCACCTGTTGGCCGAGCACGGCAGCGGCCCCCGCCAGGAACAGCGCGCTGAGCGGGATCGGCACGATGGGCCAGATCAGCGCGGCGGAAATGGGGCTGAGCACGATCAGCGCCGGGGCGCGCCACAGGCCGCGCCCGCGTTCCTCCGGCATGCGGTACAGCACGAAAATGCTGGACACGAGGTAGATGATCATCGTGAAGTTGGTGATCGCGCCGAACAGCGTGTAGTCCCAGACGTATCCGCCGTCGTGCGACTCGACGGGCCGGATGTTGGTGGTGACGTGCCCGGTCCACAGCGCGCCGAACTGGATGGCGAACATCACGACGCCAAACGCGCGGACGAACCTGACCGGGCGCGAATAGTTCTGGGCGAACTCGGACGCGAAGAAAAACACCGAAGGGATGAAGATGCCGTAAAACGTCGTTGCGGCGTAAAACACCGGCTCGGGCTTGAGGTTCAGGGTGTCGATGAAGCGCGCAAAACCGTTCAGCCCGCTGTAGAGCGCCAGCGCCGCCATCATAAAGGCGAAAACCTGGTTACTGCGGCGGCGCGGGGCCTGCCACAAGACGAGCATCAGCAGCGCGGTGCACAGCACCGCCGTCACGCCGTTGGCGGCAACAACGATGATGGTCGTGTGCGAGATCATCGGGGCATGACCTCCTGGCGCGTCTCCATTCGCCGCAGCACGGCGCGAATCTGGGTGCGCAGCGCGTCCGGCCCGCCCGCGCGCAGCACTCTGTCGGTGTTGTCGGGCAGCGGGTCGAGTTCGCCGTGCTCGGTGACGGCCACGATCGGGATGTGCATCGTGTTCGGATCGCAGCGCAGCGCTTCCAGCGTTTGCGGGCCGCCTTCGGGCATGAAGGCGAGATCGAGCACGATCAGATCGGGACGCAGCTCGTGCGCCAGCATCAGCCCGTCGTTGGCGCCGCACGTCCCGTAGATGCGCAGGTGATCGGTTTCCATGACGTCTTGCAGCCGCCGGATCGCGTCCGCGTCGCGGTCGATGACGAGCACCAGCGCGCCGGATTTCTGGTTGCGCGGCTTCAGGAGCGGGCTGGATGCCGCGTCGTCCAGCGCGGCAGGCAGTGCGACGTGGAAGGTCGAGCCGCTTCCCTCGACGCTTTCAAACCACAGGTCGCCGTGGTGCAGCTTGACGAGCTGCTGCGTGATCGCCAGCCCCAGCCCGGTGCCATCCTGGGCGCGGGTGAGCCTGCCGTCCGTTTCCATGAAGGCGTTGAAGATCAGCGTTTGCTGGTCGATGGGGATGCCGATGCCCGTATCGGTGATGCTGATGATCACATGGTTCAGCGAGGCGTCGTAGTGCCCGCGCACGATGACGCAGCCTTTTTCGGTGTAGCGCACGGCGTTCGAGAGCAGGTTGGTGAGGATCTGGTTCGTGCGGCCTTCGTCGGCCCACAACACCGGTAGATCGCCGTAGGCGCGGATGAGCGTCAGACCTTTTTCCAGCGCGCGCCCCGCGAACTGCTGCACGACGCCATCCAGCAGGGTCGTCGTATCGACGCGGGAGAAGCTCAGTTCCAGGCGGCCCGCTTCGATGCGGCTGAGGTCGAGCACGTCGTTGATCAGCTCCAGCAGCAGCCGCCCGTTGCGCCGGACCTTTTCCAGCCGGTCGACCTGCGTCTCCGTCACGTCGCCATAGGTGCGGTTGAGCACGAGATCCGTATAGCCGATGATCGAGTTGAGCGGGGTGCGCAGCTCGTGGCTCATGTTCGCCAGGAATTGACTTTTGGCCCGCGACGCCTCAATGATTTCCGCGTTCTTGAGCGCGAGTTCCGCGTTGAGATCTTCAAGCGGCTGGAAGACCTGATACTTGATCACCTGACGGCCCAGGCTCACCATGCTGATCGCAATCGCCAGCGAGTTGAACGGGTAGCGGCGCAGGATGGGGATCACGGACAGGCCGGTCACGCCGACGAGCATCAGCGTCATCGCCAGCATCATCTCGCGCGATTTGAGCGTATGCTGGCGGCGCAGGATGAAGATGCACGCCAGCAGATAGGCGATGCCCATACCAGTCATGACGTAGCCAAACGGCGTGAAGCTGTAGCGGTACGAGCCGCTGTCGGCGGGAATGAAATCCTTGTAGGCCTGATCCGTCCAGATCAGCGCAATCGATCCCGCCATGAGCGGCACGCTGACGAGGATATCGGCGCGGCGGATGCGTGTGGACACCTCCGCGAAGGCCAGCGTGAACTTGCACAGCAGCACCACCGCGACGATGTACAGGGTCGCCAGGACGTAAAAAATGGGCCGGGGTTCCAGATCGAACTGCTGTATCACGCGCCACAGGGACGCAAAAATACCATAGACCGCCATCGTCAGGGATGCCAGCCCGAAGTATTGGTTGCTGCGGCGATAGGGGTCTTGCCATACGACCAGCAGGACCAGGGCCATTCCGATGATGGCAAGGGTGACCGTCGCGCCGATGCTGAACAGAGTGGCCGTACTGGTGTGCATTGATGGCCTCCGCACGAGGAGAACGGATGCTCTCCCATTGTACCTGTTTCACGCTATTTCGCACGTTATCGGTAGGCGGTTAGGACGGCGCGGGATGCCGCCGCCCTGAGAGACGCGCAGCCGCCCGGAACCGGCGGCTCCAGGCGGCTGCGCGACAGCACAACCCCGTGTGCGAATGGTCTGGCAGACTCGTGCTGGACGAGCTAAACGAGATCGAGCGGGAACTTCTTCTTGTACTGGTCGATGGACGACAGGATCGACTGCTTGGCGACGTCCGCGCCTTCCCAGCCCTGCGGCTCGACGGGAATGCCTTGCAGTTCCTTGTAGACCTGGAAGAAGTGCGCGACCGAACTCAGGAAGTGCTTGGGCACGTCCTTCAGGTCGTGGTAATCGTCGAACTGGGGATCGGTGGACGGCACGGCGAGAATCTTTTCGTCCGAGTCGCCGCGATCGAGCATGTGGAAGATGCCGATGGGCCGCGCTTCGATCACGCATCCGGCGAACGTGGCCTCGTTGACCATGACCAGGATGTCGAGCGGGTCGCCGTCGGCGGCGTACGTTTGCGGGATAAGGCCGTAGTCGCTGGGATAGTGCATCGGGCTGTAGAGCACCCGGTCAAGTTTGATTACCCCCGCTTTTTTGCTGTACTCGTACTTGTTCCGGCTGCCCTTGGGGATTTCCACGATGCAGTACACCACGTCGGGAATATCCGGTCCAGAAGGCAGACTGTGCCACAGGTTGATCATGCGCATTTCCTCAGGTGCTGTGGTGGCAGATGCTACCAGTCCACGCTGATAGAATGAGTTCACAGTTATTTATAACCTATTTTGTTCGAATTGAGTTGCGGCGAGGTTACAGAACTTGCTCAGCGCGCGGCTGGCCGGGTTACCCGGCGTCCGGCTTGGCGCTGGGACGGCTGTCGTCAGGCTCGTCCAGGGGGCCGGGACCGCGCTCGGCGGGCGGCGTGGACAGGTGGCGGTTGGGCGGCGGGCCGGATTCCCCGATCATGAACTCGATGTTCTGCACGGTGGCGGAATCGAACAGGGTCAGGCCGCACACGTCGCAAATCCAGGCGGGCACGTTGGGCGCGCTGACGAGCGTGCCGTCAACGACCTGAACGTAAACGGTTTGGGCCGGCTTGAGCTGGCCGACCCCGCAAGATGGGCATGTGTCGATGGGCATGGATGGCGTCGCTTCTCGCGTGTGTCAGTAAACTCCGCCGGGCCAGCTCGACCCGGTCGCGGCGGGCGTGCCTTCCGGTGTGCCGGTCGGCGTGGGCGTGAGGGTGGGCAGTAGTTCCGCGCCGGTGAAGTCGTAGCGCTCGTGATGCACCACGGCCCAGTCGGAGGGCGGCCAGTAGCGGACGAAGGCGCGGCCCACGATGAACTCGCGGTCCACCGGGCCGAAGTCCTGCGAGTCTTTGCTTTCGCCCCGGTTGTCACCCAGCACGAAGTATTGGTCCTCGCCGACGATCCATTCGCCGTCGCACGAGGTTCCCCGGCAGAACTTGTCGATGTAGGGTTCGTCGAGCAGCTTGCCGTTGACGTACACGCGTCCTTGCAGGATGTCGATCGTCTCGCCGGGCAGCCCGATCACGCGCTTGATGAAGTCGCGGTCCGGCTGCAGGGGATAGTGGAACACCACCACGTCGCCGCGCTCGGGGTCGTTGACCAGATAGTTCAGGCGGCTGACGATGATGAACTGGTCGGTCGTGAAGTTGGGCAGCATACTGTGCCCGTCTACGACGAAACGCGCCGTCGCCAGGTTGACAAACGCGTAAATGGCGGCAATGAGCAGGATTGTTTCCAGAATCTCGCGCACGAAACCCCCGCCGTGGCGCAAACGCGGGCGCGGCACGCGGGCTGGCTCAGGAGTTGATGGCGGGATCGTGGGCGGTTCTTGAGAGAAGATATCGTCTGGGACTGTCAACGTGAATGCGCTCTTAGATCGTTTGTCTGCGATGGTCTAGACTATACCCCACGCACCGGTGCCCGGCAACCGTTGACCTTGCCTCCCGGCATTCTGTATAATGCGGTCACACGACAAAAACACTGCCCCGTTGGTAGTCGGGGCGATGCGGTCCCCCGCGTTCCGTCTCCCTTCCTGTTTCCCAGGATCGTCCCGCCGTGCGCTACGGCATACCTGGGAGACGGACACATGCAGTTAACCCTCTTTTTCGACAGCCCCTATTGGGTCGGCGTGCTGGAAGTGGAGCAGGACGGTTTGCTCTACGCGGCGCGGCATATCTTCGGCGCGGAACCGAGCGCGGAGGACGTGTATGCGTTCGTGCTGCACAATCTGGCGGCGCTTCAGGCGCGCATGGCGCAGGGCGTCCCGGTCGAGGCGGGGACGCAGAAACACATCAATCCCAAGCGCGTCCAGCGCGAGATCCGGCGCGAGCTGGCCCGCGAGGGCGTCTCTAGCAAGGCGCACGAGGCGATGCGGCTGCAACTGGAGCAGGGCAAACAGGCCCGCCGCACGCAGTCCCGCGAGGCGCGCGAGGCCGAGCAGGCGCGCAAACGCGCGATCGCGCGGGAGAAGGCGCGCCAGAAGCATCGCGGGCATTAGCGGCGGCATCTGGCAGGCATGGCGGCGCGTTGGTGCAGTTAGTGAAATAATCCGGTCATCACCGCGACCTCACCCCCGGCCCCTCTCCAATCCAGGTTGGAGAGGGGAGACA
>NZ_DAISHJ010000137.1:0-12863 GCF_036822615.1 Aggregatilinea sp.
CTCGTGTTTTCGTAGACCGGCGTGCAGTTGATCCGCGCGCACAGCTCCGCCACCATATCGTACTCGTAACCCATTACTTCCCCGGTGACCGGGTTTTCGAACTGGAAGGGCGTATAAAGATTCTCTACCGCAATATGAATTTCCTGGCCGTCGAGATCCGGCAGATCCTTGAACACGGGACCAGCCGCATGAACGGGAACCAACGTGAGCGTGAACATCACGATCAAGCAAAGCGGGACGACTATCCGTCTCATTCGCGCAATCATCGGCAGAACCCCTCCTGTGCTGTATGCGAGTGCCTGACTAGTTTAGTGATGAAAGGGGGCTTTCGCAACCACCTCACGATATCTGTTCCCTCAGCAGGCAGAACTGCGGCAGCGTTATGCACATCAATAAATGACTCTCTTATCTCCATTACCGGGGACGGATGACGGTGCCCTAAATGATTTCCTGCACTACGGGAGTCGGTCCTTGTCCTGTATGATCACAACAACTTAATTGTGAAGGAGGGAACAATGCTATATGCCTTCCTGGTAGCCGGAGCGGCGGTGTGTGCGCTCATGGCTGTCCGGGCGCAAAAACTTTTATCAAGCGCGTTATGGTTAGCCGGGATCAGCGCGCTGGTGGCACTTACACTTTACCAACTCGGCGCACACCAGGTTGCCGTCATCGAGCTAAGCGTCGGCGCAGGATTGGTCACTGTCCTGTTTGTCTTCGCCATCAGCATCGCGGGCGACGACGCTATGAGCGCGACACCGCGCATCCCGGTCCGGCTGGTGATTGGCTTACTGCTGATCTTCGCCGCGCTGCTCGGGTGGATGATGCTGCCGCTGGACGGGATCAAAGCCACAGGCGGCGGCGAGACGCTCTCCGCTGTGTTATGGGAAGACCGTGCGCTGGACATCCTCGTCCAGATCGTGCTGATCTTCACCGGCGTGATGGGAGTGCTCGGTCTGCTCAGCGAGGCGGCAGTTCCCGCTCTGGGACGTATGCCCGCCGCACACACGACCGAATCTCGCCCCGCGCATAACAACGGCCATTCCACGCCACAGCCTGCGCGCGCGCTCGATCTGGGCGCGCCGGAAGCACAGCCGGAGGTAGCCGATGTCCACGCTTGAAATCCTCATGGCCGGCGTCATCGCCATCATCGGGATCGGCCTGTACGGGCTGCTCATCACCCGCAACCTGATCAAAGTCGTCGTGGCGCTGCAAATCCTGGTCAAAGGGGCGCTGCTGGCGCTGGTGGCGGCGGGCGAAGCAAGCGGTCAGGTCAACCTGGGCCAGAGCCTCGCCATCACCGTCATCGTCGCGGACACCGTAGTCGCCGTGGTGGGACTGGCGCTGGCCGTCCAGGCCAAGCGGCTGCTGGGCACGCTCGACGTAGACGCACTATCCACGCTGAAAGGATAGCCCAATGACAGACTGGCTGATCGTTCTCACGATTGGGCTGCCCTGGCTGGGCGCGCTGGCCGTCTGGCTGACGGGCGATGATCGCCCGGACCAGCAGCACCGTCTGGCGGTGATCTTCAGCGTGCTGGCAGGCATCACCGCGCTGCTGCTGATCCCCTCGACGAGCGACTCGGTTGCGCTGCGGATCGACGTCGGCAGCGTGTTTGGCGACTTCACCTTCGTGCCCGATGGTCTGGGCGTCTTCCTCGCGGCGGTAGCGACCGTCGTCGGGTGTCTCGCGGTTGTCTTTGCCGTCGATTACATGGACGGCGAAAAACAATTAGGGCGTTTTTACAGCTTCGTGCTGCTGTTCATCGGCGCGATGGTCGGGCTGGTGCTCACCGGCAGCATCCTACTCCTGTTCATTTTTTGGGAAATCACCGCACTTACATCATATGCCCTTATTTCCTTCCACAACGACGATCCGAAGGCGGTCGCGGGCGGCATCAAGGCTCTGGTCATGACCTCGTTCGGCGGCGTGGGAATGCTGATCGGCGGGCTGATCGTGTACGCCTACCTGGGCGACTACCAGATCAGCACGCTGCTCAGCCGCGCCGACGAACTGCCGTCGGGTGTACTGGCGGCGCTGGCGTTCGGTTTCCTGATCGCCGCCGCGGCCAAGTCCGCGCAGGTCCCGTTCCATACGTGGCTGCCCGGCGCGATGGAAGCCCCGACCCCCGTCAGCGCGCTGATCCACGCCGCGACGATGGTCAACGGCGGCGTCTACGTGCTGGCGCGTTTCTATCCGGCCTTCGAAGGCGTGAACGGCTGGACCACAGCGGTAACGGTGGTCGGGCTGGTGTCCGCGCTGATGGCCGCACTGATGGCGCTGGTCGCCACCGATCTCAAGCGCGTCCTCGCCTACTCGACCGTCAGCCAACTGGGATACATGGTGTACGCGATCGGCGTGGGCGACATCTTCGCCAGCCAGTTCCACCTGCTGAGCCATGCCGTGTTTAAGGCGCTGTTGTTCCTCAGCGCGGGCGCGGTGATCCACAGCGTCGGCACACGCGACATGCGCGAGATGGGCGGCCTGGGCAAGCAGATGCCTTTCGTCCGCAACGTGTTCGTGGTCGGTTCGCTGGCGCTGGCGGGCCTGCCGATCCTCAACGGCTTCTGGTCCAAAGAACTGATCCTCGAAGGCGGCCTGCACGACGGTCCCGTCTGGGCCTACATCGGCATGGTGATCGGCGCGGGCATCACGGCGCTGTATACCTTCCGCATGGTGTGGCTGGTCTTCTACAGCGAGCCGCGCGCCAAGCTGCACGTCCACCCTGCCGGGCAAATGATGCGCCTCTCGACGGGCATTCTGGCCGCGGGCACGGCGACGACCTGGCTGCTGATCGGCCTGTTCGGGGAACTGCTCGAAGACACGCTGCCGTTCCACCACCTGCACGTCGAGGCAGGCACGACTCTCTTGGGCGACGTGCTCACCGCCCCGGCGACTTACCTCGCGCTGGGTGTGGTGGCGTTGGGCCTGTTGGCGTGGTGGTTCCGCGACCTGCTGAGCGGCGTCGCGGCCTCGCTGCGCCCCATCGGTGATGCCGCCGCTGCCGACTTTGGCTTTGAGTGGCTCAACCGTCGCGTTGCGCTCTGGGTCACCACCGCCGGAGAATCGCTGCGCACGTTCCAGACCGGATCGGTCAACTGGAACGTGGCGGGCATCGTCGGCGCGCTGATCGTCGTGCTCGTCATTCTCGCGCTGGGGGCGTAACCATGGCTGATATGACTGCTTTCACCTGGATGATCGCGCTGCCGCTCCTGGCCGCGCCGGTAATCTACCTGATCGGGCGGCTGGTCAGGCCGGATGGCGAAGCGCTGACCCGCTGGGCGGCGCTCGTCATGCTCGGTCTCACCTGGATTCCCTTCGCCATTGCCGCGTCGGATCTCAACGCGGATGGCGTGCAAACCTACACCCTCGGCACCGCCTCGCTGCGCCTGGACGATCTCGGCCTGCTGCTGGCCGCGCTTTCGCTCGGTCTGGGCACCATCGTCGTGTTTTACTCCGGCCCCTACATGGCCGCTGACGACGGGCAGGAAAAGTATTACGCCTCGCTTGTGGCAATGGTCGGCGTGATGATGGGTCTCGGCTGCGCGGCGGACCTGTTCAACCTGTGGGTGTGGTTCGAGGCGATGGCGATCGCGTCGTACCTGCTGGTCGCGTTTTACCACGAGCAGCCTACCTCGCTCGAAGCGGGTGTGAAATACCTCGTGCAAAGCGCGGTCGGATCGGTTTTCGTGCTGCTGGGCATCGCGCTGGTGCTCTCGCAGACGGGCACGCTCGACCTGACCGAAATCCGCGCCGCCGCGCCTGAAAGCTCGATCCCGCTGCTGGCGGCAGGCGGCCTGTTCCTGATCGGCTTCGGCGTGAAGGCCGCGCTCGTCCCGATGCACACCTGGCTGCCCGATGCACACTCGCAAGCGCCGAGCGGCATCAGCGCCATGCTGTCCGGCGTGGTGATCGAGGCGGGCCTCGTTGCGCTGCTGCGCGTCCTGTCGGCACTGGTCGGCATCGGCGCGTCGTGGGGCGAGCTGCTGATGGTCTTCGGCGCGTTTAATATGCTGATCGGCAACCTGATGGCCCTGCGCCAGACGCAGGTCAAGCGCCTGCTGGCCTACTCCAGCCTGAGCCACGTCGGCTACATGCTGCTCGGCCTGGGCATCGCGTTTTATGCGCAGCAGGCGGCGGGAGCCGAAGGCGGCTTCTTCCACATGCTGACACACGGCATGATGAAGGGGCTGGCCTTCCTGGCGGCGGGCGCGCTGCTTTACGCCCTGCACGCCTCGATGGGCGATCATGGTCCGCTGACGATCAGCGATCTCAGCGGCGCGGCGCAGAAGTATCCCTGGGCGGCGCTGGGACTCAGTGTCGCGGTGCTCGGCCTCGCCGGACTGCCGCCGCTCGCCGGGTTTATGTCCAAGTGGCAGATCTTCGTCGCGGGCTTCGAAACCAAAAACGAGTGGATCGAAGCGCTGGTGGTGTTCGCCGCGCTGAACAGCGTGCTCTCGCTGGCCTACTACGCGCCGCTGGTCAACGCGCTCTATCGCCAGAAGCCGTCCGACGCGGTGCTGGCGGGTGGGCCGCTGCCCTCGCTGATGAACGTGCCGCTGGCCGTGCTCGGCGTGGCGATCGTGGCCGTCGGTGTCTGGCCCAGCCTGCTCGACTGGCTGAGCGGCCCCGCAGGGAGGGCGCTGATCGCATCATTCGGTTTCTAGTCCCGAACACTTAAGGGTCATTTACCGTTCAATTTATATCGTTCGCCCTAACTAGACAGTACGTTTACGAGGTTACTCTATGGATAAATTCCTTCTGGCTCCGCCAGTGGCCTTCGTGATCTATGTAGCATTGGTCGCCATCCTCTCCGGTTTCGGACGTATCCTGGCTGGCGCGGGCAGCAAATCGCCCGCCAAGATGAGCACCTACGCGGCAGGCGAATCGTCACCGACCCGCCCCGCCGTGCCCGGCTACCGGCCTTTCTTCGTCGTCGCGCTGTTTTTCGCCGTGCTGCACCTGGGTGTGCTCGTACTCGGCAGCGGGGACCTTTCGTCCGTCGTGGGAATCTATCTGGTCGGCCTGATCCTGGCGCTGGTCGCCTTGATCCTCGGCTAAATCCACACCAATCCCCCAACAGGAGGTGGATATGACGCTCAACCTGGACAAGTCCTGGCAGCACGTGCTCGATCAGGTCAAGACCTGGGCGCGCGTAAACTCGCCGTGGGCGATCCATTTCAACAGCGGCTCGTGCAACGGCTGTGATATCGAGATTCTCGCCACGCTCACCCCGCGCTACGACCTGGAACGCTTCGGCGTGAAGCTGCAAGGCAGCCCGCGTCACGCGGACGTTCTGATCTGCACCGGCCCGGTCACACGGCAGGCGCGCGAGCGGCTGATCCGCATCTACGAGCAAATGCCCGAACCCAAGTTCGTGGTCGCAGTCGGGTCGTGCGCTCTGACCGGTGGCGCGTTCCACGGCTGCTACAACATCATGGGCGGGATCGATCAGGTGATCCCGGTCGATGCCTACGTGCCGGGCTGCCCGCCCCGCCCCGAAGCGATCATCGACGGTGTGGTGAAGCTGCTGACCGCGCTGCAAGCCTCGGTCAAAGCGGGTGAAAAAGTCCCCGTGGCCGATCCCGGCAAGCCGGAGGAGGAGGCTATCGCATGACGACCGAAGCACTGCTCGACACCGGGCGCGAGCTGATCGCGCCGTGGACCAAAGAAATCGCCGAACCTGAAGCCCGCCGCCTCGACGCGGTGATCGAAGCCGGAGACCTGCTGGCCGCCGTGGAGGCGCTTCACAACGCGAAGTGGGGCTATCTGTCGGCCATCACCGGGCTGGATCAGGGCGTCGAAGCCGGGATCATCGAAGTGCTCTATCACTTCTGCAACGAAGCGGCGGTGCTCACACTGCGCGTGCGTGTCCCGCGCGAAGCGCCTGTCGTGCCCAGCCTGTACGGACTGATCCAGTCGGTCACGTTTTACGAACGCGAGCTGATGGAAATGCTCGGCGTCACGGTGACCGGCACGCCCAACAGCGACCGCCTGTTCCTGCCCGAAGACTGGCCGGACGGCGTTTACCCGCTGCGCAAAGACTTCCGCATGGAACAACTTCACGAGGCGTAGCGATGGACCCCAACATCATGCAACCGCAATCTCTGGAAATGAAGCAGGACGGCGACAAGTTTGTCATCCCGATCGGCCCGCAGCACCCCGCGCTGAAAGAGCCGGGGCACTTCGAGTTCACCGTGGACGGCGAGACCGTCACCGGCGCGACGGTGCGCCTGGGCTACGTGCACCGGGGCATCGAAAAAGGCGCGGAAAGCCGCTCCTACGTGCAGAACATGTACCTTGTCGAGCGCATCTGCGGCATCTGCTCGCACATCCACGCCACGGCATTTTGCCAGGGCGTCGAACAGCTCGCCGAGGTCGAAGTGCCGCCGCGCGCCCGCGCCATCCGCACCATCATCGCGGAGCTTGAGCGCATCCACAGCCACCTGCTGTGGCTCGGCGTCGCCGCGCACGAAGCCGGGTTCGATATGCTGTTCATGTACACCTGGCGCGACCGCGAAACGGTCATGAACCTGCTCGAAGGCATCACCGGCAACCGCGTCAACTACTCCGCGAACCTGCTGGGCGGGGTCAAGTGCGACCTGACGCCGGAGATCATCACAGCGATCCGCACCGGGCTGGACTTCCTCGAAGAACGCACGCAGCACTATCTCGAAGTGGTCACCACCGACGCTATGTTCCTGCGCCGCACGCAGGGCATCGGCGTCATGACGCGCGAACAGGCGGAAAGCCTGGGTGTGGTCGGTCCGACGGCGCGCGCCTCCGGAGTGGCCCGCGACGTACGCGTGGATTCGCCCTACGCCGCCTACTCGGAGTTTCCGGTCACGATGGTGGTCGATCCGGCGGGCGACCTGCTGGCGCGCTGCGTGGTGCGCGTCAAGGAACTGTTCGAGTGCTACCGCGTGATCCGCGAGATGCTCGAACACCTGCCCGAAGGCGATCTGACGACGCGTATGCCGCGCCGCATCAAGCCCGCCGAGACGATCAGCCGGGTCGAAGCGCCGCGCGGCGAGCTGCTGTACTTCATCAAGAGCAACGGGACCGACACGCCGGAGCGTGTCAAGGTGCGTACGCCTACCCTGCCCGCGCTGGCCTCGGTCGCAGAGGCTTCCGTCGGTCACCAGTTGGCCGACATCCCGATGATCATCAGCGGCATCGACCCGTGCTTCTCGTGCAATGACCGCATGTTCACGATCAACGACACGCGCGGGAACGACAAAACGATGTCGTGGGAAGCCCTGCGCCAGTACGGAATCGAGTTCTATAAATGAAGACTTTGGAATCGATTATCGAGATCCTGTTCTTCCCCGGCGGCCTGTGCCTGATCCTAGCGGGCATGGCCTACGAGTGGGTGGACCGCAAGCTGGTCGCGCGTTTCCACAACCGCATCGGGCCGCGCTGGTTCCAGCCGCTTGCGGATAACATCAAGCTGCTCGCCAAAGAGGAAATCGTGCCAGACGGCGTGGACCCGCGCCTGTTCGTCGCGCTGCCGGTGATCGCGCTGGCGGGCGCGCTGACGGCGGCGCTTTACGTGCCTATCTTCGGCCTGCGCCCGGCGGACAGCTTCGACGGCGACCTGATCGTGGCGATCTACATGCTCAGCCTGCTGACGCTGTGCACCGGGCTGGCGGGCGCGAACACGCTCGACCGCTTCTCGCTGATCGGCGCGACACGCACGCTGACGCAGTTGTTCTCGTACGAAGCCCCGTTCCTGCTGGCGCTGCTTGGCCCGGCTATCGTCGCCAAGAGCTGGCAGATTGATGAGATCGCGCACTATGCCGAGAACCACGCGCTGCTGCTCACGCAGCCGATCGGCTTCGTTGTCGCGCTGATCGGGTTGATGGGCAAGCTCGAGCTGCCGCCCTTCGACGCGCCGGAAGCCGAGACGGAGATCGTCGCGGGTGCGCTGACCGAATACAGCGGGCGCGGGCTGGCCCTGTTCCACCTGGGCAAAGGCATCGAGTTGATCATCGGCCTGACGCTCGTCGCGGCCTTCTACCTGGGCGGCGTCGCCAACCCGATCTGGTTCCTCCTCAAAACACTGCTGCTGCTGGGGCTGCTGGCCGGGCTGCAATCGCTGCTGGCGCGCCTCCGCATCGACCAGACCGTCGGGCTGTGGTGGCGCTACGGTACGCTGCTTGTGCTGGTCCAGTTCCTGATCATGGTCCTCTGGGAAGGGGTGGTCGCATGAAGCTCACCGGAATGTGGAAAGATGCCCTCGATGGGCTGATCAAGAAACCCGTCACACAGCGGTATCCCTTCGTGCGGTTGGATGCCCCCGAACGCCTGCGCGGTCAGCTGCACTGGGACAGCACCAACTGCACCGGATGCCAGTTGTGCAGCAAAGACTGCCCCGCCGATGCGATCGAGCTGATCACCATCGACAAGAAGGCGAAGCAGTTCGTCTTCCGCTACCACGTCGATCGCTGCACCTTCTGCGCGCAGTGCGTGGAAAGCTGCAACAAGGGCTGCCTCTCGATGGCAAATGACGAGTGGGAGCTGGCCGCGCTCAGCCGCGAGCCGATGGTGCTGACCTTCGGGGATGAAGAGCATGTCGCAGCCGTCCTGGCAGGGCGCTCTGACCCAGACGCTGAACCAACTGGCTCAGAATAGTAACCGCGTGCCCCGTGTCGCCATCATCGGCATGGGGCACGAATTCAACGGCGACGATGCAGCCGGGCCGGTCATCGCGCGGGCGCTCATCGAGCGCACCGCCGGATCGCACCGGCTTTTGGTGATCGACGCCGGCCCCGCGCCGGAAAACACGACCGGGGCGCTGCGCCGCTTCGAGCCGGATCTGGTGCTGATGGTCGATGCGGCGCAAATGGGCGAGCCGCCGGGGGCAGTCCGCTGGCTCGACTGGGAGCAGACGACCGGCGTCAGCGCCTCGACTCATTCTCTGCCACCGCACGTACTGGCGCGCTACATGGTGGCGGAGTTCGACTGTCACGTCGCGCTGATCGGCATCCAGCCCTTCGCCAACCAGATCGACGCGCCGCTGACGCCCGGCATGCAGGCCACCGTCGCGGACGTCATCGACGCGCTGACGGCAGCGCTGATCGATTAGGAACAGAGTTCTGATTCCGTAGGGGCAATTCATGAATTGCCCCTACCTTCGACACACAAAAAAGGGCGATGCAAGCATCGCCCCTACGAAAAATCCCTGGCTACGTCTTCGTATCAGTGCCGCCGCAGCAGCGACGCCGCCGCTTCGTCCACCATCCATACGACCTCGCCATTGGCGGGCGCAACGAACTGCGAAGGCAGCGTCTCCGGCTGGTGCGGCCCTTCGATCACGTCGTGCAGCGCCTTCGCCTTCCCCGCCCCGCTAACCATGAAGATCACCTCGCGCGCCGCGTTGATCGCAGTCACCGTCAGCGTGATGCGCCACGTATCCAGTTTGGGCACATAGTTGGGAATCACCCAGCGGTTGCGCTCGCGTAGGCCCTTCGTGTGCGGAAACAGGGACGCGGTATGCCCGTCGTCGCCCATCCCCTGCAGCAGCAGGTCGAAGCGCGGTTTCTGGTCCGCAAAGAAGTCCCGGAGCACCTGCTCGTACTGGTCCGCCGCCTCCGCCGGGGGTAGTTCGCCGCGCATCCGGTATACGTTCTCCTCCGGCAGCGGGACGTAGCTCAGCAGCGCTTCGCGCGCCATGCCGTAGTTACTGTCGGGATCGTCCGGCGGCACGCTGCGCTCGTCGCCCCAGAAGACGTGAATCTTGCTCCAGTCCAGGCGAGGCGCATACGGCTCGTGAGCCAGCATCTCGAACAGGCCGCGCGGCGTCGATCCGCCGGACAGCCCGATGCTGAAGCGGCCTCGCGCCGCGATCGCGCTCCACGCCCGCGTGATGAGTTGTTCCGCAACGGCCTCGGCCAGCGCCGCGCCGTCCGCGTAAACCTCCACGCTCTCACTCATGGTCTTCGCAGCCCGCGTGCCACGCGCGCCCATCGCGGCTGAGGAACTCGTCTGCTTCGATCGGCCCCATCGTGCCGCGCGGGTAAACCGCCAACCGGGGCGTGTTTTCCTGTTCCCACGCGTCGAGCACCGGCTCGATCAGCCGCCACGCCATCTCGATCTCATCACTGCGCGTGAACAGCGAGGCGTCGCCGTTCAGCGCGTCGAGCAGCAGGCGCACGTAGGCATCCGGCAGGGAGCCGGTCCCAAACGATTCGCGGTAGTGGAAATCCATATCCACCGAGCGCGTCTCCTGGTGCGACCCCGGCACTTTCGCTTCAAACTTGAGGTGAATGCCCTCGTCCGGCTGGATGCACAACGACAGCGTGTTCGGCTTGAAGTTGCCATCGTTGGTGAGCTGGTTGAACATCATGTGCGGCGGCGACTTGAACTGGATAACGACTTCGCTCGACCGCACGCCCGTCGCCTTGCCGGAGCGCAGGTAAAACGGCACGCCCTGCCAGCGCCAGTTATCCACAAACAGCTTCAGCGCGCCATACGTCGCCGTCATCGAGTTCTGCACGACGCCCGGCTCTTGCAGGTAGCCCTCGTAGCGCGCTCGCACGGTGTCCCTCGGCTGGATAGGCCGGATCGCGCTGAGCACCTTCACTTTTTCGTTGCGCAGCGCGTCGGCGTTGAACGACGCGGGCGGTTCCATCGCCACCAGTGCCAGAAGCTGCAGCAGGTGGTTCTGGAACATATCGCGCAGCACGCCCGCGTGATCGTAGTACCCGGCGCGATGCCCTACCTCGACCTCTTCGAGCACGGTGATCTGCACGTGATCGACGTAGTTGCGGTTCCACACCGGCTCCCAAATCGTGTTGGCGAAGCGGAAGAACAGAATGTTCTGCGCCGTCTCTTTGCCCAGGTAGTGATCGATCCGGTAAATCTGGTGCTCGTCGAAGACGTGATGGATCACGTCATTGAGTTCCTGCGCGGACTTCAGATCGTGCCCGAACGGCTTCTCGACGACGATGTTACGCCAGCAGCCGTCCTTCTCGCGCGCCATGCCCTGCTTGCCCAGATTTTTGACGATCGGCACGTACAGGTTGGGCGCCACCGACAGGTAGTACAGCCGGTTGGCGGGGCCGTTTTCGAGCGACTGAAGGAATTCGTCGAGCTTGGCGTAATCGTCGGCGTTGGTCGAATTCCCGGCATGGTAATACACATGCTGCGCGAAGTCGTTCCAGGCGTCGTTGTTGCAGTCCTCTTCGAGCACCTCGGTCGCAAACTCGCACAGATGATCGCGGAAGTCCTCGTGTGAATACGGTGTGCGCGAGATCCCGACGATGTTCAGGGGATCGGGCAGCCGCCCGGTGCGGTGCAGCGTATAGAGGGCGGGGATCAACTTGCGTTCGGTGAGGTCACCCGATGCGCCAAAGATCACGATACTGGTTGCTGTTCCGGCAGGTGAACGTTCCATCTGATGCTCCTGTGCCCCGTCATGCACGGCGGAGCGATAACGGTAAGGCTACACGCGCAGTGCCTCGGCAATCGCCCGAATATGGTCCGGTGTGCTGCCGCAGCATGCGCCAACAATTTGTGCACCCTGGGCCAGAACCCGCGCCGCATAAGCGTTCATCACCTCTGGCGAGGCGTCGTAAACGGCCTGACCGTCTTCCATGTGCGGCAGTCCGGCGTTCGCTTTGGCGATCAAGTGTACTTCGGGGCCCGCCTGGTGCATTTTGCCGATCACGGTCTCGATCTCGTCCGGACCGTTGCCGCAGTTCGCGCCCAACGCAATGACGTTGTACTGACTCAGCGTCTCCACGGCGCGTTCGGGCGTGACGCCCATCATGGTGCGCCCGCGCGTGTCGAAGGTCATGGTAGTCACGATGGGCATTTCCGGTGCAGCGCGGCGCGCGCCTTCGACGGCGGCGTGAACTTCTTCGAGATCAGCCATCGTCTCGATCCATAGCACATCGACCCCGCCTTCGACCAATGCGGCGGCCTGCGCCTCGAACGCGGCTGCCGCGTCCTCGAAGGTCAGATCGCCCAGCGGTTCCAACATCTGCCCCGTCGGCCCCATCGATCCGCCGACGACGACCGGCTGCGCCGCCGCGTCCGCTTCCTGGCGGGCCAACTGCGCCGCGGCACGGTTCAGCTCGCCCACGCGCTCCGCAAGGCCGTGCCCGATGAGGCGAAACGCGTTGCCGCCAAAGGTATTCGTCAGCACAATTTGCGCGCCCGCCTCGATATAACCGCGATGCACGCTGCGCACCTCATCAGGATGCTCCACATTCCACAATTCCGGCGCAGAGCCGCGCTCCAGCCCCATCGCAAACAGCATGGTGCCCATGCCGCCATCAGCCACAACCGGCTGACCTTGGCTCAGCAAGTCAAGCAGAGTCGTCCGCATGGTAATTCCTCTTCATAAGTAATTTCAGCGCAAGTTGGCGTTCATTCTACTGAATACCGGGGCAATCTGCGACCTACGAACGGCAGCGCCCGCCGCCCGAAAAATCCGCTCCGCCGAAAACCCCTTTTTTTAGATGCGTCTGTGGTCGATTGAGAGCCATCGACCTTATACTCTGAAGGAGCATCTCTATTCTCCTGCGGTCGTGCGCAGAAGCGGAAAGTGTCGAAATCATCGAGGTGCCCGACTTACAACAACTGTTGCACACACCTGTAAAATGCGCTGCGCATATCCGCCTGTTCCCCACATTCAGCGAGCCAACGTCATATTCCGGGCATAGTAGCGGTACAGTACACATGATTGAGTCGTACCAGATCCTGAACACTGCGGGGATCCTGCCAACCGTCGTGGAAACTCGCAGTGCCACACCAAAAACTACACAGCGTCTCGTGCAAATGACGAGACTCATTTGCAGGAGCTAGCTAACCCGATGTACAAGTTTAATCGGACAGAAGGTCAGCGAACTGGAGCGGC